>JANNCG010001246.1:0-10085 GCA_031386385.1 Myxococcales bacterium | reverse complement strand
TTTCGCTGGGCCGAAGAGAGCCCTACCGGTGATCGAGCAGACCTTGAGTGGGTCCCCGAAGATGCGCCCGTTTGGCGCGACGTCACAAGCTCAAGCGACACGAGGTTGGGGGCAAAGTGCCGCTACTATGAGCAGTGTTTTGTGACACGAATGCGTCGTCGTGCAGATGCTTCGCAGATCATTGTGACCAACCATCACCTGTTTTGTGCAGACCTTGCGCTGCGACACAGCAACATCGGAGCGCAGGTCTTGCCCGACTACGACGCGGTGATCTTCGACGAGGCGCATGCGCTTGAAGAGGTCGCGACTGAGTTTTTTGGAGTTCGCATCACGCGCGCACGAGCTGAGATTTTGGTTCGGGACGCCAACCGTGCTTTTGAGCGCGCAGGATTTTTTGTTGATCCCACGCAACAGCTGACCCTCGGGCGCACACTCGCGGACATCTTGAGCGCGAATCTGTCACTGTTTTCACAGCTTCCGGTGGGATCATCGAACCAAAATTACCCCTCGCGGACGGCCACTCGTAGCGCCCCTCCGATGATCGCTCAGGGCAGGGTGTTGCTCAACGCGCTTTTGTTTGAAGGGCCCTTTGGTGACGCCGCTCGGATGCTGCACGGCGCGCTGCAGAGACTGACTGAGACCCTTCGCGACTTTGTCGGTGGTGGTGACGCGGTCCTGAGCGTTGCGCGTCGCACTCAGTCCATGCTCGAAGCGGTGGTGATGATCTTGGATGCCAACAATCCCGCGCAGGTGATTTATGGCGAGTCCGAGGGCCGCGGTGGAGGTGCGATTGGTGTGAGTCCCATTGAGGTCGGGCCGCTTTTGAAAGAGCGCCTCTGGGCTCGCAACTGCGCTGTGATTCTTACAAGCGCGACGCTTGCGTCAAGCGGACCTACGCCGCTGCAAAAGCGCACATCGTCGAGCGTCGCGAGTGCGGCCGAAAATGCAGAAATACCTGCAAAAAATAGCCCATTTGCGTTTGTTCGCCAGCGACTAGGAGTGCCCGCACAAGCGCTCGAACTCGCGCTTGAATCGCCGTTTGACTACGGGACGCAGAGCGCGCTTTATGTTCCGCGAAAGATCCCTGAGCCGCGCGAAGATGGCTATTTTGAGCAGGCATGTATTGAGATCTTGCGGCTCGCAGAGATCACTAAGGGCGGAGCGTTTGTTCTCTGCACCAGTCATCGTCAGATGAAGGCGTTTGCCGCTGAGCTGCGGCATCGCTGGAGCTATCAAACCCTTGTGCAGGGCGAGGCTCCCAAGCAGACACTGCTCGCGCGGTTTCGCTCACACGGAGACTCCGTGCTGTTTGCGACGGCGAGCTTTTGGGAGGGTGTGGATGTTCCGGGGCGAGCGCTGCGGTTGGTGGTGATTGATAAATTGCCGTTTGAAGCGCCCACAGATCCGGTGGTCGCCGCACGCATCGCGCGGCTGAAAGAGCAGGGCGGAGAGCCGTTTGAGAGCTATCAAGTTCCTGTGGCGACGTTGGCGCTGAAGCAGGGATTTGGTCGGCTTATTCGCAGCAAAAAAGACGTTGGGATCGTCGCGATTCTCGACAAGCGGCTGCTCACGCGTGGCTATGGACGACGTATGCTCGACGCCCTTCAAGCGCCTCTCGTTGCAACAGCCTCGAAGAGCTACGTGAGTTTTGGCTCTCAGTCGATCGTCCCATCGAAGATGTGGGCCCAAACAGCTCTCTGTTCTAGGACCTTTAGGGCATGACCGATTCAAGAAACACAAACCGGTCGCGCTCGATCTTGTGCAGATGAATCGGCCTGCGCAAGATTCGCTGATCGGTCACCGAAAACACTCCTGCGGCACCATCGTCGAACTGCGAACCGAGCAGCGCCGATCGCAACACTCGTGCCTCCAATGACGGAACCCTCGTCGCCGCCGAAAGCACCCACCTCGCGGCGTCGTAAGCTAGGGCGGCAAACGTCCCCGGTTCTGCGCGGTAGCGATCACGAAATCCCTGCACAAAAGCTTCTGTTGCGACGCGTGGCGCGGTGGGCGCAAATGCATCGGTGACGATCGCGCCGTTGACACTCTCAGCGCCCACTGAGAACACCGAGTCTGATCTCCATCCGTCGGTCCCCAGCAGCTGCGCGGTCACTCGCGCGTTGCGAAGCGCAAGTGCTACCCTTGCTGCATCGGTCGCGCTCGCGGGGACAAACACCACCTCAGGGTTGCTACCCCTGAGCAAGTTTGCCAGCGCCACCACATCGGTATCTACGTCCGAGAAGGTCTCGCGAAAAATCACCTCACCACCCGTTCGGCGTAGCGCCTCGGCAAACGCGTCTGCAAGCTGCAACTGCAACAGCGAGTTGCGGCGATAGATCACCGCCGCCCTGCGTTTTTGCAGCGTAGTTCGAGTGTACTTCGCAAGCGCAAGCGCGTGCTCAGTGTCCGTTGGCGCGACACGAAAAGCAAACTCGTTCGCACGCGAGAGATCTCGCGCAGTGGAGGCAAAACTTACAAACGATACGCTCTTTTCAGCGATCGCGTTGGCTGCCCGCTCGCAGGCAGAGGTGCCTATCTCACCAAAGAGCGCGAGGGGTTCTTCACGATCACAGAGCCTCACCGCGAGCGTGCTGTTTTGCTCGTCGCGACTCTCGGTGTCTACCACCACCGCGCGAACGGTGCGCCCCAGCAGCCCGCCACGCAAGTTAGCGCGCTCAATAGCCAGCTCAAATCCGCGCAGAGCGTCATTGCCCCAAAGCGATCTTGGGCCGGTTTTTGCAGCTAAAATTGCAAAAGTGACCTTGCCCCTCGCGCGGTTTCCGCAGGCTGAAAGTGCGGCGGCGGCGGCTGTCTGTAGCCAACGACGTCGCGAGACAGTGGCTAGCACACAACGCCCTTGCCTGGGTTGGTCACGTCATCGAGGAGCTCGCGAAGGGTCGCGTGAAGGGGTAACAGTTGCTGCACGGCTTTCGCTTCCATCTTCGCCACTAAGAGCGCTCGGCTCGCTCTCGCGGTGACGCCCGACGCCGCGGTCCCAAGAACGCTCGCGGCTCCCATCATCTCGCCCACGCGCACACGGACTGCGTGTCGAACACCGAGCTCGCCACCAAAACACTCTGCTTCACCCGCAGCGACGACAAACAACGCCGAGGCGTCTTCGCCTTCGACCATCAGCTCATCGCCCTCAGCAATCTCGACAAACTGAGCGAGGGCCATCAGGTCGCGTCGTGCCTCGTCAGTGAGCCGTCGAAAACACGGCGAGATCTCTGGCAACGCTTCTTGCATACGCTCGGTGATGGCCTCCAACAACGAAGCGCGAAAGGATGAAAACTCTCGCGCCATTGAGCGCACCAGCGAAGGCGCAATGGCCACCGTCTCGATTGGCTCACGAGCGATCACCGTGGCCGTTCGCGGACCACCGAAGAGAGCTGCAATTTCGCCGACAAAATCACCGGCGCTGACCAGCGCAACGGGTGAGGCTTTGCCCGCGAGGCCCACCCAAGCGGTCCCAGACAAAAGGACGTACAGTGGGCCCTCGGGCGCACCGGACTCGCACAGCGTCTCATCGGCTCGACGTGACTCGACAATCAACTGTCGCGCGACAACTCGTAGTCGGTCCGTTGGCAGATCGGAGAAGAGCGGAAGCGCCGACAGTCGCGCGGCGATGGACTCTCCTTCTGCGGCGCGTTCGGGGCGAAACGACAGCGGTCGCTTGGTCGGCGAAGGCACCATGCTCGAGCCATCCCACGGCATCGTGGCGACGGCTTCGTCGAGCATTGAGGCGATCGGGGAGGCGATCATTCCAAGCGAAATCACTGATGTTTCGCCACCGTCGTCACCCGATGGAGCCATCGGTAGCATTTGTGGCGACGCGGACGAAAGCAACTTTGGCGGTGTCCCGGGTTGCCCTGCCGGATGGGTTGGCGCAACGCTTCCAGAGCGACCAAGAGGTGTCGGCTTCTCTGTCCCGCGACTTGTTGTTGGCGCTGCAGAGTGTGGTCTCGGAGCCGGAACCGAACCCGTAAGCTTCACTGCAGAAGCGCCAAGAGACGCACCTCGCAGCACCCCCATCGCCGGAGTGGCGACAGAGTTGGGGTCTAAACTCGCATTTGACTGAGAAGTTAGAGGCTGATTGGTTTTTTGAGCGTTGATCCCGCCGAAGATTTTAGCTGCGGCGCTCCCCGCTGCGGGCGCGGGGCCCTGCGGAGTTTGCACTCGCGAGGCTGGCGATGGGACTTGTCCCGTCAGCTTGATGGGGGGAGCTGCTGTGCTGGGGGCTGCTCCAAGCGGTCGCTGGGACAACGGACGCGCACCTTGTGGAAATGTCGAAGCAGGGGTCGCCTTGCCGACAGGGGTCGCCACATGGGTTGCAACATGGGTTGCCAGTGGCGGCGCTGAATACGTCACCGCGATCGGCGCTGTTGGCGGAGGCTGAACCGACGCCGTCGATGGACCGCGCTGCGAAGCGGGACGCACGGCGCTTTCGAGTGCAACGAGTTCTGCCGCTAATTTTGCAACTTCAATCGCGCGCTCGTCATCCCCTACCTCCATCAAATGGTTGGCAGCACGCCGATACCAGCTGGCGGCTTCTGAGAGATCTCCGCGCGCGCGCAGAGTCTCTGCCGTCGCGATCTCCCACGCAGCTTGCTCGGCTGGATCTTCTTCTTGATCCATATCAGATGTCGGGGGAACAGTTCGCGGATCAACCATCGCGGTGAACCGCATGATACTCTGAGTTTTTTCGCATATCCTCAGAGAACTTCAAATCCGTAGACTTTCGACGATTCAATCGCCCAAAAGCACTACTGGAGTTGACCGGGGAGCTTGACCGCATTCTTGAAGAAGATCGGATTACCCAGGTGCGGATACGCACGAACGGTCTCGTCGTGTGTATAGATGAGCATCCCGAAGTGCGCTACGAGTTGTACCAAGCGCAACAAGAGCGACAAGATTAGCGGAAGGACGGGGACCTCCATGCTTGCGAAGACACCGATCAAAATGCTGACAACAACAACGATCGCGAAGTAGCCAACAAAGGTCCCGATCGCGAGTTTTTTGCGGTCTTTATCCTTCAGAAGCAACAGACCAATTCCAGGTAACCACCAAGAAACAATCGCCGCAGGCCACCAGGCGTTGGTGGGTGCTACTCCGCCACCGACAGCGGCGCCGAGCTGGCCCATGCCCTGACCGAAAGACTGCGCTGCTTGATTGAATCCTGCTTGTGGTTGTTGACCATAAGCAGGCGGTGCTCCGCCCATCTGCTGGGGTTGCTGGGGTTGGCCGAAACCACCAGGCTGTTGCTGCTGTTGCGGCTGCCCAAAACCACCTTGTTGCTGTGGTTGTTGTTGTTGCTGCCCCCACTGCTGCTGTTGCGGCTGCTGTGGTTGCTGTTGCTGTGGCTGGCCCCATCCCTGCTGGGGTTGTCCCTGCTGTGGTTGCTGTGGTTGACCTGGTTGACCTGGCCATTGACCACCTTGGCCACCTTGACCACCTTGACCGCCCCAACCGCCTTGACCGCCGCCTTGACCGCCATTTGGATCGAACGCCATAATCAAATCTTCTTTCTTGCTGCAATTTTGCTAGTAGATCGTATTGATCTGCTGCACTCAGTGAGGATGCGTCGCCCCGTGATGAGCGCCCGCGATAACAGCTTTTCAATGGATGGACGTTGAGACGTCGGTATGACATCCAGCGAAAACCTGGTTTCGATGGCGAGCATATCACGCTACGTGAGTTGTGAAAGTTTTTGCCGGGACTGTTCCCAAATCCGAACAATTGCTAACCGCGCGTTCGCAGCGCGGTGACGTACCGAGACCACGCTTCGTGCTCGCGCTGAAGTCCCTGAATTTCTTCGATCGCTGAGACAATGCTGCTCAGATCCGTCTGTGGATGTCTCACCCGCAGCCCCTCAACCTCGGTCCGCCGCGCATGAATCGCTTCTTGTGCGGTCGCACGTGTGGACCACTCGCTGATCCCCAGGAGAGCAAAAAAGTCCTTATTCGTCGCGGCTTCGAGCAGCGCTCGAATGCGGGTACGCTCTTCAGCGATCGCGGGCTCTGGCTCGTTGAGCATGGACGAAGGCCCCTCAACACGGAGAGCTCCAAGCCAAGCGAGACACAAAAACGCACAAAATGGCTCCATTCCAAACGCTGCCAACACGGCCGAGGCCTTTGCTCCACCACGAACGTGATCAATCGCATCGCGCTCCATGTTGGTAAAAGTCAGCCCTTTGGGCACCGCAGCGTCTGCACGAAACGACAACGTCGCATCGTGACCACCGAGGGCTTGAAAGGCATCTTCGGGCTCAATCCTCGCGCGACATCCCAGCAACAACAGGGCATCGAGTGACCTCGGAGACAGCGGAATCTCATTCGCGTTTTCTAACGGATGCATCTCCCACTGCACTTCTGTCAGCGTGAGCAGATCAAAACACACCTCTCGCGCGGCCATCGCAAGTGCCTGCGCTAACGTATCTGCTGCGACGTATCCCCGGGCAGCGAGCCCTGCGGTTGCACGCAATCCTGCGTCGAGCTGAACCATCGCGAACCGCGCCGCCTCTCGGGGGATCGCACCCAACCGTGCGAGCAACGGGCCGACCTCATCGCCATTGCGTGAGGACGAAATAGCCAGCAAATGTCCTGACGTTAGCGTGAGAGTCCACTCGCCTGTCGTGGTGCGTAAAACGAGCATTCCTGAGGCGCGAACACGCGCTGCAGCGCCGAGCAGAGCGCCAGTCCCGAAGCGTGTCAGTGTCCCCGTCAGTCGCGCGTCGCCACTGATTGGCAGGGGCGTGACTGTGGGGGTGCCAGAGCCTGGGCGGCTTGAGTGCGGGCTCACCGCCTGCATCATTCGGCTTGAGTGGCGTCGCGTAGGACCGTTCGGTGTGCTCTGTGTTGAGACCGCGAGTGCGTCTTCACCGAGCGCATCATGGGGTGCATCAAGCGGCTCAAGCAGCTCACTCGGGATCAGCTCATCGACTGCGTCATCGTCGATCGAGGGCAACAGCAAGTCACCTTCACCACCGACGCGAGCGATGGCCGCGCGCAAAATCTCAGATAAACCTGGAGAAAGAGCGGCGGGACTCGATGAGATTCGCTCAGAGGCGCTCAATGAAGGGCCTCCGGGTGGGCTCATTGAAGGATGCAACGGCGGCTCAGATCGTGCTCGTGACGGCGGGGTTGAAGGGATGCGAATCGCTGTTGACTCCCGCGAGCTGATCTCGGGCAAGATCGAGGGTCTGTCTACGTGATCATGCGATGAGATCATCGGAGAGCCGCTCGGCAGCTCAATCAACACACGGAGCCGATCCGCGAGATCTTCGGCGGTGATGGGACGTGGAACAAACACATCGCCACCTGCTTCTACCGCGTCAATTCCGCTGCGAAGTGAGGCGCCGGCGACACCCACCAAGACAATAGGGAGCGTGGAGATCACCGAATCCGAGCGCCGAATTTTAGCGATGTTGCTCAACACATCGGGCAGGTCCGCATCCACAACGATGGCTTCGACGCCCCGCGCAGCGCTCATCACGGTGAGCTCTTCAGGCGTGGCTCGTGCAATAATAAATCCATCCATCGACAGCCCCGCGAGAACGATGTCGTCTTCTTCGCGCAAGCACACACACACACGAATACTGCGATCGTGTGGCGGGCGCGAAAATCGCTCTTGCGGGCGACGAAACGAAACGGGAGCAGTCACAAGTACAACTCACTATAATTCTAACTGGGTTCGGGTGTACACTTCGCAGTGAAGAGAAGATCATGGACGAACCGCAAACGGGGCGGCACCGACTTCCGGATGCAGGACAATGGATGCGATTGCTTCAAAGACACCAATCCGATCACCCAGCATTGCTCAAAATTCTTGATGTTTTCGAGCGATTACAAGACCGCCCCTACAAATCAAACATCTTGATCTACGGCGAGCCCGGGACGGGCAAAGAGGGCTTGGCGCGCGCGCTTCACGCTTTAATGCACGATCGACCGGTGCCCTTTCTCGAGTGTTCACTTGTTGGAAGGGACGTTGGAGTGGCCGCCGCCGAGCTTTGCGGCGAGCCGGGGGCCGAAGGTTTAATTGAGCGGGCCAACGGTGGGACCCTCTATTTAGACGCAATTTCTGGGCTTGCAGAAGAGCTCCAGCTCCGGTTGCTGGCGGCGATTCGGGGCAAGGTGCGTCGCGAAGGTGAAGTCGACGAGCGGCCTGTGAAGCTGAGCGTGATTGTCGCAGCGGACGGAGATCTGCGTGCAGAAGTCCAAGCTAAACGACTCAGGCATGATTTGTTTTGGAGGCTCGCCCGGATCGAAGTGGCGCTTCCTGCGCTCAGAGAGCGTCGCGCGGATATTGGTCGATTGGCCCTCTGGATCGGCACGCGGGTCTTAAATCGCGCCGGAATCGACGGGCAGCTGATCGCCGCATCTCAATCGGCCGAGCCACAGGGTGAAAATGACGTCGTCCTGAGCGCCGCTGCAGTTGAGGTCCTTGAGCAACATGAGTGGGCGGGCAACCTTCGAGAGCTTGACGCGGTGCTTGAGCGCTTATTGCTTTTGTTCGTCCCCAAGGGGGGAGTGGTCAGTGAAGAACACGTAAAAGCAGCGCTCGCAGATCCCAGCGAATAGGCTACCATCGCAGGCACCATGAAGCCTGTCGCCAAACCCCGTGTGATCATTCGCCACTGTGACGAGTACGACGTTGAGCGCATTCGAGAGATCGTGCGCGAAGGAATGGAGACGCTCGGACTCGAGCCCTCTGGACGCACGTTGGTGAAGCCCAATCTTGTGGCGGCGGGAGAGTACTTTCCGCACGCATTTACGCGCGCTGAGTTTGCCGAGGGTGTGCTGAAGGCGATCAAAGATCGCGACACGGGCAAGATGACTGAGCTCGCGGTGGGTGAGCGGTGTGGGATCACCGTTCCGACGCGGTTTGTGTTTCGTGATTCGGGCTACGACGAGATGCTTGAGAAGGTCGCGGACGTGAAGCGGTACTTGTTTGAAGAAGAGCAGCAAGTAGAGATTCGCTACACGCATCAGTCACGGTTGCGCGATTATGTTTTTACCCCCGAGCCTGTGGCCAACGCGGATTTTTTCGTGAACATGCCCAAGTTCAAAGCCCATCCGTGGACCACCGTCACCTTTGGCTGCAAGTCGTACATTGGGATCCAGGACGACCGTCACCGGTTGATCGATCACGATCATCGGTTAAACGAAAAGATCCGTGATTTGCAGTATATTATTCAGCCGCAATTTTTGGTCATCGACGCGATCGTGGCCGGTGAAGGCCGCATGCTGACGCCGAAGCCCTTTCGACTGAACTTGATTATCATGGGAGACAACCAGGTCGCGTTTGATGCTGTGTGTTGCGCGATCATTGGTGTGAATCCGATGGATGTTCCGCACATCGCGCTGACGCACAAAGAGGGATTTGGTCCGGTCCAATTGAGCGAGATTGAGCTGCTCGGAGATGTGTCTCTCGCAGAAGCACGCACGCGCGCGCATGGCTTTGAGGTGGGGCTCATTCGTGTCGAAAAATACTTCGAAGGCACCAACATCACAGCGTACGCGGGCGCGCCCCCAGAGAGTGAACGCACAGACTATTGCTGGGGTGGTTGCCCTGGCGCGATTGAAGAGGCGATTGAGATCATTCGTCAGTACGACAAAGAGTGCGACACGAAGATGCCCCACATGCACGTGGTGTTTGGTGCGTACGAAGGGCCCATCAACGCAAAGCCCGATGAGATGGTTGTCTTCATCGGCGACTGCGCTCAATGGAAGGGAACCCTCCGCGGCAACGATGATCTCATCAGTATCGAGAGCTTGTACAAGCCCCGAAGCACCAAAGATCCGATGCATGCCAAGCACGATGACATCTATTCGAAGATGGTCACAATCTTGCGCAAAATCTCACGCGAAAAGACCGCTCCCTTCATTCGTCTTGAGGGTTGTCCTGTCTCTGTTGCAGAGCATGTGCTCGCGCTTGTAGGCATCGCGAAGCTAAAGAACCCCTTCTTTGATCCCAAGCAAGCCGTTGCTTTTAATCGCGCATACATTGGGTGGAAGGCTGTCGATGCATACAAGCGCATTGTTGACGATCAGCCCTATCAACGTGCAGGGCTCTGTCATCGTGGTGAT
>JANNCG010001233.1:0-7247 GCA_031386385.1 Myxococcales bacterium | reverse complement strand
TTGTTGTGTTTGTTGTGTTTGTTGTGTTCGTTGTGGTGCTTACCGCGGCGTCGGCGGTCGGGCTTGCAACGGCGGCATCGGTGACTGTCGGTGTGACCGCAACGGTACTGTTTGTGTTGGCGTTCGTGTCATCCGAGGCTCGCTGAACGGGCTGGTTCATGTCAAAGCGCTCGCTCATAAAGGGTGCCACCCGAACCTCTGCAAACGCATCGCGGATACAGTTGCGAACCTCACGCCCAACGTCGGTCCCAGTGATCCCCTCAATCCGATAGGCTCCCGTGCTTCCCACAAACGTGCCCTCAACCAGCGCGGTGGCCGCTGGGGTCGGAAGGCACGAGGATGCGTTGTTTGCCGCTTCAGTCAACACGCGACGAGCTGCTGAGCGGCGCGGTCGGTTTCGTCGAGCGGCGGTGGTCGCAGTGGTCCCTTCGCCAGCGGCTTGGGTAGTGGTCTCGGCACACTGGGTAGCGGCACAACCAAGAGCAACGACGAGAAACAAACGTGAACGGTTCATGGCAGAGATCTTTCAGAGTGTAGCAAGTTTGCGAGGTTGTATGGATGGCTCAGGCACGTTCGAAAACAAACAGCCCGTCGCGATAGTCAACATTGACCGTGTCGCCACCGCGCCATGCTCCAGCGACAATCTCTTTCGCTAGCGGATTTTGTAGGTTTCGTACGATCACGCGCTTCAACGGGCGGGCGCCGAACGCGGGCTCATAGCCCAACTCTGTGAGCTGTTGTCGCGCCACTTCGGTCACGTTGAGACCAATGCGGTTCTCTTTAAGTAGTCCGACCAACGCCTTGAGTTGAATGTCGACAATCCCGCGCAAGTTCACCTTGCTCAGCCGGTTGAAGATCACCTGATTGTCGATGCGGTTCAAAAACTCTGGCCTGAAAAACTTCTTCAGCTCGTCTTTGACCGCAGTCTTCACGGTCTCTTCGTCGGTGTCTTTTTCAGCCGCTTCGAGGATCTTGGCAGAGCCCACGTTGCTGGTGAGAATCACAACAGTGTTAGAAAAATTCGTGAGCCTCCCGCGTGAGTCCGTGAGGCGGCCGTCATCAAGAACCTGAAGCAGCACGTTAAACACATCAGGGTGCGCTTTTTCGACCTCGTCAAAGAGGACGACTGAGTACGGGCGTCGTCGGACCGCCTCGGTGAGCATCCCGCCCTCTTCACTGTCCACGTAGCCTGGGGGAGAGCCTAAGAGCCGGGCGACCATGTGTTTTTCCATGAATTCGCTCATGTCCAAACGCACCAGGGCCGCTTCGTCGTCGAACAAAAACTCCGCGAGGGCCTTGGCGAGCTCGGTCTTTCCGACGCCCGTTGGTCCGAGAAAAAAGAAGCTTCCGATGGGCTTCTTTGGATCGCGGACACCCACACGACCCGCCTGCACAACCTCTGCGATGACCTTGAGCGCTGAGTCCTGGCCCACCACGCGATCACGCAAACGACTCTCCATCTGCTTGAGCCGCTCGTTTTCACCCTCAAGCATCTTCGACACCGGAACGCCCGTCCACTGCTCAACCACCGCCGCGACGCTCTCTTCGGTCACAACGGGTCGCAGCAAAAGCGACCCCTCGGTGCTCAGCGCTGCGTCGGCTTCGACAACTTTTTTCTCCGCGTTAGGGATCTCTTCGAGCGTCAACTTAGACGCCTTCGCGCTGTCACCCGCTGCCGTCGCGCGAGTCTTCTCAGTGATGAGCGTGAGCACTTTGTCCCGTGCCACTCGCGACGCTGCGAGCGCGCCACGCTGCCGATCCCACTGTGGCTCAAGGATATTTAACCTGTCTTTTGTCACGGTTAAATCCGCTTCGACTTTTTTTCGATACTCAACACTCGCTGGGTCTTCGTCATCAATGAGCGAGCGATGCTGCGCTTCGAGCGCGCTCTTTTTGCGCTTCAGTTGGTCCAGCTCTGGCGGGCCTGCATCGAGCGCGAGGCGCGTTAACGCAGCGGCTTCGTCCAGCAGATCGATCGCAGGATCGGGAAGCGCGCGTTCGCCCAAATACCGCTTAGCGAACTTCACCGCAGACACAATGGCTGGGTCCGTCACACGGACACCGTGATACACCTCGTATCGCTCGATCAACCCGCGCACGATGCCCGTGGCCTCTGAGATGGACGGCTCTTCCACTTCGATTGCGGCAAACAAACGCGAGAGCGCAGGGTCGTTGTCGATGTGTTTTTTATAGCTGTCTGGTGTGGTGGTTCCAATCAGCTGCACCTCGGCGCGAGAGAGCGCCGGCTTGAGCAAATCTGCGGCGCCTGAGCCAGCGCTAGGATTGGCAAAAAGCGAGTGAATATCCTCGATAAACAATAGGACATCCTGCTCAGAGTCTCGCGCTGCCATGAGCACCTGACGCAGACGATCTTCGAGCTCTCCGCGAAGTTTTGCGCCCGCGATCAGCAGGCCCATGTCGATCTGCAATAGACGCATCCCTCGCAGAGGTTCGGGGATGTCGTTGCTCGCGAGGCGGGCTGCGATCGCGCGAATGATGGTGCGTTTGCCCACGCCCGGTTCGCCGACAAGAACGGGGTTGTTCTTTTGCCGTCGCGCAACGACCTGAAGCACACGGCGAATCTCGGCGTCTCGTCCCACGATGGGATCAAACGTCGCTGCGGTGCGCACCAGGTCTCGAGTATACTTCTGCAAAGCATCGCCAGACTCAGATTCTTGCCCGGCTCCGGAGGCGCTCTTGCGCGACTCTCCGGGCACATCGGTCACTGCAGACGCGGGCGGCTCGGGGACCGATTTGAGCGCGTTGCGCAGGCGGTTTTCGTCCATGTCGATCGCGCGAAGGACTGCGCCTAAGAGCCCCGTGGCTTCTGCCGTAAGCCCAAGCAACAGGTGTCGCACTCTCACCGACGCGCCGTCACGCGCAGCCTCGGCCTCAGCGCGTGTGGTCAGCCCCAACATCTTCGCCGACAGATACGCGACTGCGTTCGGAACCTGCTGCAGCCTTCGCATCACTGCCTCGGCCTCAACCAGCGCATCGCCTGGGTCGATCCCCGCCGTCTCGAAGACCTTCTGCGTGTATGCGTCGCGGTCTAGCAAGCGGTAAAACAAATGAAGCGGGTCGACTTCAGCGTGAGAGCGTTCGTCGGCAAGTGCTTGTGAGCCCGCAATCGCGGTTTTGGCATCGGCTCCGTAGCCCTCTAGACGCCATGAGCGTGTCGTTGTCATCGCGCGCGAGAATACATCGCTCTCTCAAACAAAACGCGCCCAATATAGCAGTGACGCGATGGTTTTTGCGTCCTTGATCTCCCCCCGGTGGACAGAAGCTAGGACTTGGTCGATGGACTGCAAAAAGACAGTAATTTTCTCGTCATCTTCGAGCCTTTGGCCGTGCTGCGTGAGCCCTGTTGCGAAGAATACAAACATTTGTTCGTCGCTGATTCCGGGACACGCATAAAACGAAAACAAAGCTCGCCATTGGCTGGCTTCGTAGCCGGTCTCTTCACGCAGCTCGCGTTTTGCACACTCAAGCGGGTCCTCACCCTCGGTGAGCGTCCCTGCGGGGAGCTCGATCAGCGCTTGCTCAACGCTCACGCGATGGTTTTCAATCAAGACAACCTGCTGCTCGTCCGTCAGCGCGAGGATCACTACGCTGCCGGGGTGAATCACCAACTCGCGCACAGATTGGCTGTGATTTTGCCGAGAATACTCAGCTCTTGCCACCAGGTTAAACCGCTTCGCGCGGTACAATATCCTATCGCTCACGAGTCGGACTCAGCTCGGTTCATCGTCCAAAGAGATCAGCCCAAACCGTATCGCGTGACGGACCAACGCGGCGCTGTTTGCGGCGTTGAGTTTGATCATCAAGCGGCTGCGGTGAGTCTCGATGGTTTTCGGACTTACTGTGAGGATCTCTGCAATTTCGGCGCTGGATTTGCCCAACGCGACCCAGCGCAGGACCTCTGTCTCTCGGGGAGTCAACCCTGGATCTTCGTCTTTGGGGACCTTCGCCATGGTCATCCCAGGATCGTTGACCCCTTCGCCAAAAAACATCTCGCCCTTTGCGATCGCACGGATCGCGAGGACAAGCTCAGAGAGGCCGTTGCCCTTGAGCAAAAAGCCACGCGCGCCGGCTCGCACTGCGGGACGGACATATTCGTCACCGTGGTGCATGGAGAGGACCAATACCTTTGCGCCGTGGGTGGTGACAATCCGGGTGGCGCTCACGCCGTCGAGTTTTGGCATGGACAAATCCATCACCACCACGTCTGGCTTGAGTGTTTCGACTGACAAAATACAGGCCTCGCCGTTGTCGGCTTCACCCACGACCTCAATGTCTTCTGACCGTTCAAGCAGAGCGTGAAGACCCTCACGGACGATCCGGTGATCTTCTGCGAGAAGGACTCGAATCGGTGCAGCTTTGGTCATCGTGTTCTAACTGGACTTGTGTGAAGCGCGTATTTTTGAACGCGGATCTGTCCAGGGCGCTCATTGTCAACGCCAGTGGCGGGTTGTGCTGGCTGACTTGGCGTGTTGTTTTGTGTGTTAGCTGGGGTGACCTGGCCGCTTGCCGTCACGGTGCGTGTTGTGGACTCTGCAGGAGGCGTCCACTGCGGAAAATCCAGCATCACAAACGTCACGCCTTCGGGACCGTCGTGCTGTGACACGTTGGGCAGAGAGCTTGCGCGCAGCTCAATAACTAACTCGGCGTCGCGTCCACGCGAGCGTAAAAACGCACGTGTCACGGGGGTACTAAAAGCTCCGGTCTCAAGCACTCGACGATTGTTTGACAGTGGAATCACCGCATTTGCGAGTCGGTACACCAATCGTCCCGGCTCGTTTACGGGCGTAAACGAAGGGCTGTGTGTGACCGCCAAAAACACGCGTGATCCCTGTGGGGTCATCTGAAATCCAGGCCAAGCGACCGCAGGGCGATTGCGCCTTCCGCGAGCCCAACGACGCAGGACCGCCAGCTCATTGCCACCCGGAGTGACGCCTGCATACTCCCACCACGCGCGCTCGCGCCGGTTTGCTGTGTTTGTGATTCGCGGTGTCTGTCCGCTCGCATCCGTCACCGTTGCGCTGCTCTGCGAGCCTTGTGCTGCCGGGGTTGCTTGGTTTGTCTGTCCCGTCTGTCCCGATTGCCCCCCCTGCGTGGCTTGTGGGCGTGGGCGGTCTTCAGAGCCGCCGACGGTATAACCCTGAGCAAATCCAGTGGACGTTGTCGCAAAGAGAGTCGCAGCCGTGAGCGCTGATTGCAGTGACCATTTCATGGGTGCTTAATGGTGGCACGTTGAACGCAACCGATGCCAGTTCTTACGGTGTTATTCCGAAGGGTTTGCAGAATATGGCGTAAGAGAATTCACCTACTCGGGTAGTTTCCGTGGCGAATTGAGCCCGCGATGGCCTCGGATAGCGCGCGAGTTGAGCAGGTAAAATGCTCGATTTCACGAGGTTGCGAGAGAACTCGCTCGGCGTAAGCGCTCGCGATGGGACGCAGCATCGTCAACTCTGATTGTCCCATCGGATCTTGATCTGGCGCAATGAGCAGCAAGTTGAGACCGCGTCGCAGCGCTAAGAATTCACCGAACCGAAGGGATGGCTCGTTTCGCGGTCCGAGTGACGCGAGCACACCCAACCGATGCGAGGGTGCGAGCTCTGCCGAGGTGAGCGACATCGGAGCAAAGGGTGTTGTCCAGGGTGATTGCACCCCCAGACGATCGAGCACGGTGGCGAGGGCATCGCGGGTTGAGACAATCGTCGGCTTGATTCCAGGGGTGACCTCTGGTGAGCGGACCAACACTACGGTGTGCGAGACAACAGACTGCAACGCGAGAAACTCTGGGTTCACGTTGGACTCTGCCACGGTGTTGCCTCGGTCGCCGGCGACAATGATCGTGGTCTGGGCCAAGGTCTGGGCGTCGCTTAACCGATCAATCGCTTGTCCAAGTGAGCGATCAAGCCCAGCGAAGGCGGCGTCATAGCGAAGGATCGCGTGCTCGCGTTGAGAGGGCAACGCGCGATTGGTCAGCGCCAATGCAGCCGGAACGATCGCCGCTGGATCCACCACTGTGGGCCCATCCGCGCCCGTGGGGTCAATGAGTAGCAACAAATCTCTTGGGGGATCTAATGGAAACATGGTCGCGCGCGTCACCACCATCGCCATCGCGCGCCGATCTCGCTGCTGGACCAACCACTCAGCCGCAGCGGTCAGCGGGCTGTCCGATCGACACACCGCTGCGTCGTTTGCACAAGACCTAGCAACGATGAATCCTCGATCAAGACCAGAACCGATAAACCACGAATCGTCTGTAAATAACCCCGTCGCAACACCTCCGTCACGCAGGATCGTTGCCAACGTGGGAGCGCTCTCGTCAAGCGTGTCCGTCAGCTCTTGCATGGCGTGTGCTTGCGGCAGCAAGCCAGTCATCATGGTGGCGATGGAGCCCAAAGGGCGAGTGCTCGCGGCGACCGCACGAAAAGCTGCGCCCTCGCGAAGCAGTCTCGCGAACGCTCCTGTGGCGAGCCGGGCGTTGGGTGCCGGTAAAATACGGTCTTCGCGCAACCCTCGCACAACCACAAACAGGCAGTGTCGACTTTGCGGTGTGACGTGCGGTGGTGTTCGCGGTGCAGGTGTGTCGATGACTATCTGCGGGTTCGCGATCGCTAAGCGGGTGTCTTCGCGGAGGACGGAGGCATCGGGGACGAAGGGGAGGGCTGTGTTTTCGTCTTCACTTAAAAACTCAGCGGCCACGGTGATGCGCGCGGTCTTGTTTGCAAATGTGTGCAAATCAAGTGAGAGATCTTGCCACGGGCTGCCACCACGAACGGACACTGTGGATTGCAGCGGAGTCATGTCATCGGTTTCAACGAGGATGCGGGCGCGGATTGAGCGGGGAGCGGTGCCGCGGGTTCCTTCGGCGCCGAGAGAGGCGCGGAGCTGCGCGTTGGCGGGAAGGACGGTGACCCACGACAACCTTGTGGGAGGGTAGATTGTCAACGCTCTGCGAGGTGTTCGATCGAGCCGAACATCTGCGACAAGGTCCGTTGCGCGCGCGACGATTTGCTCGTCTCGTACAATGTGCACCCAGTCAATTTCTGCGACGACGGACGCAGAATCGCGTGCAGAATCGCGTGTAGGATTGAGTAGTGCCTCTGGACGCACGATCCCTAAGAACCGCAGCTCAATGACCGACTCATCGCGCGAAAATCGCTCTGCGACAATCGGCAGCGTGAGCACCATGGTCCCCAATCCCTCTGGCACCGCGAGCTGCCTTGACGGAACCCCAT
>JANNCG010000110.1:0-4429 GCA_031386385.1 Myxococcales bacterium | reverse complement strand
TCTTCTCCACCACCATCGCCTCTTCCTCGATTAGATCTCCTCGCCGAAGTTCAAGTGGAAGACGCGGAGGGAGTCAGAAGCATGAAGTCGATTGGTGCAATCTTGGCAGCAGCAGGTGTGAACGTGGGCACGGTCACAATGAGCCCAGATTCGATCCGAGGGCTCCGTGATGCAATTGGCGCCAAAGTCAGCTCGATTAAGACTAACAACGAGCGGGGCCAAATGGAGGTGCAGCAGATGATGAGTCGCCGGAGCCAGCTCTTTCAAATGACATCAAACGTGCTCGCTTCCCGCAGCGAAACTCGCAAGTCCATCGTGCAAAACATTCGTTAACACACTGCCAAACGGGCTTTTTCAACAACGAATTGGAGTGAGTGATGAACACAGAACAGATTAACGATGGATTCAAAAAAGCCCTTCAAGCGCTGATGGCCGGGGAGAAATCTCCTGCGGAAGTACTAGGGATTCCGACACGAGTGATTGACGGGATGTACTCACTGGGGCGCGACGCGTTGACTCGCGGACGCATCGAAGATGCGGAATCACTTTTCACTCGATGCGTCCAACTGGATGCTCGACAGCCTCACTTCTGGTCGGGACTCGCATCCGTGCGAAGAGCTCAAGGGCGACTTGAAGAAGCTGGAGAGTTGTTTCAGTTCGCAGCCATGTTTGCACGAGACTCTTCACCGATGGCGTATGCGGCAGCGTGCTTCACCGAGGCGGGTCAACTTGAGCGCGGGAGAATTCTCGCTGAGCACGTGCGCAACACGGTCAGCGATGTTGAATCTCTCGAACCCTGGCTTTCTGTCGCCGAATCCAGCCACCGCTAGTCGCTACAAAGGAGGAGTTTAGCTATGACAATGAACATTGAGACATCTCGTACTCGTGCTGTAAGCACACACACAGATTCATTCCGACCGGCGAACGACAGGCCCGTCGCACCCGAGGCACCGCTTCCGCCAGCCAGCTCCGAAGCGGCCTCTGAGGCCGAAGTCCGCATGCACCTCGAAGAGTTCGCGCGTCAATATCGCCCAATTGCGGGGATGGATATGAGCAATCCAGAACTGTTCATGATCTCCGTCGCGAACATGGTTCAGAACAGCAGCGAAATTGCCAACCGATCGCAGTTTCAAGCCGCCGCCACGGAGCGCGAACAACACATCCAGAGGCAAGCCCAGGCTGCAGCTAATGCTGAAGCGGCAGAGAAAGACGGTGGTTTTTGGGCGATGTTTGCAAAGATCGCTGGGTATGTGGGCGTTGCCGTTGGAGCCATCGCGCTCGTCGCAGGCGCGATCGCAACAGGCGGTGCGTTGGCCATCGCAGCGGCCGCAGTCGGTGTCGCTGCCGCTGCCACCACTCTAACGACAAAAGCGCTCACTGACTCTGGGGTAATTGATGAAAAAACAGCGAAAGTACTTGGTGTGATTGCAGCGGTGATGAGTGTCGTAAGCACTGTGATGTCTCTTGGGGCGGGCGCAGGATCGCTCGTTGGTGCCGTCAGCTCCGGCGTCTCGATTGCTGGGCAAGCCGGTCAGATCGCCTGCGATGTTGCAGAGCTAGCTGGGGCCGAGGTTCCGGTTTGGATGCGAGTTGCGCTGATGGGAGTTGGGCTTGCAGGGGCTGCGGGGGCGGCGGGCGCGAGCCTCGGAGGTGCCGCTGGCTCAAGTGCGCGAGTCGCGAATGCTACCGCGCGGACAGTGACAAGCGTTGCACGCATTGGATCAGGAGTGGTTCAGGCGACTCAGGGTGTGACGAGCGGGGTTGCGGCCGGCTATACCCACGCAGCAAGCCAAGAGCGCGTGACGTCTCGTCGAGAGGGCAATGAGATCCAGCGTTTGTCTCGGGATTCAGGGGATTTTGTTGAGCAGCTTCGCACTGTGCTCACCCAGACTCAGCGAATGAATGATCGCTCATTTGAAATGCTGAACCAACGAAATGCAGGTCGCGTCGCGATCAACCGCAACATGCTGAGAGGGTAAGCCGATAGGCCCCCAGACGAAACACTTTCTACTAAAGGAGCAAAACATCATGAGCATGAGTATTCGAGGATCAGTTGCAGGATCAGTTGCGTTTTCGGGGGATCCCTTGGTGGCGCTTGAAATGATGATGATGGATCAGAGCGCGACAGACCGAGAGCGAAACAAGCTTGAGCGAAGTGCCGCAAACTCAGAGGCACACGCGCTTCAAGAGCGGGCAGCGGAAGAGGAAAGCGCCGCCGCGACGAGTCGATTGGTGGGGGCCATCGTTGGCGCTGGGGCTTCATTGATCCAAGGTGTTGCGACAACCGCAAGCGGAGTTCAGTCAGAGTTAGCAGCGAGGAGCCGCGCGGCCGGGACAACCCAAGCCGAAGTTGCTGCGCTTCACCCACAAATGAGTGCTGAGAAGGCAGCCAAAGACGCTGGCATCAACCAAACACAAATGGCCGCGTTTGAGCACGCAAGTACGAGTTGGAACGCTACAAGTCAGTTTGCAAGTGCCGGTGGTCAGCTGGCTTCGGGGGTGACCGAGCGCTTAGCTGCCGGGTATTCGGCGCATGGGAGCGCGCTCAATCGCCAAGCAGACAGGGCAAAAGAGCAAGCACAAGACCTCAACGAACACGCTGCATCCGATCAAGATCACCTGCAAAGGACCATGGGGCGGATGGAGGACACCCTTCGTGCACAGCGACAAGCAGAGGATGCTCGTATCGCGAATATGCGCGGATGAATGCCTTAGTTGCGAGCACTCAACCGGGCGATTACATCATGGGGTTGCAGATACCAATGTTCGCTGGTTGGTTATTCAGTCGGCCACAGGTGAAGCCCATCGGACAGGTCACAAAGTCACCCATTGCCATGCCTGTTGGATCACAGAACCGGCGACAATTTGAAGCCGCCATCGTGCCCGCGCACGCATAACCCCGTGGGCAAGCATTGAGTGAGTCACACGCCATGTTTGGCATACCTGTGCCGTTCGACATACCGCACTGAACGGTCCCATCGGGACCGGCAAGCAGACAGATCTCACCCATATTTGGACAGTTTTGCGAGTGCACGCTGCAGTTGTCAACGTACGAGCAGGCGAGGATACTTCCAGCCATCACGTTGACGTTGCAGATCGCGCCTGGGCGCCCGTTGGCGCCCGTTCGGCACGGACCGTTGTCACCCATGGTGCAGCACCATTTGGCGCACTTTCCACCAATGCAGCCCAAGCCCTCTTGGCAGGCTTCTGGTCCCATACACATTGTTCCGGGTCCGCCACGGCCAGCGGGAGCGCAGGTTCCCATTCCAGGCCCGGCCACATAACACGCCTGTCCAGCCATACAACCCATGTTGGTCACAGGGTTGCACACACGATACTCACCGCCGCAGCTTGCTGCAGTTGGCATGTCGATCGGTGGGGTGGGGACATCGCCCGTGTTGGCCACTCCTGAGTCAATGATGACGTCTCCGACGCCGCTGTCCATCACCGCTGGTGTCCCGCAAGCGATCAGTGAAACGGACATGATCGCAGTGCAAATTGATTTGGTAAAAATGCTCATGGAGAAATGGGCTCCTAAAAACTTGTAGGGGTAAGATTATGCCGGAGATGCAACACAAGCGGCAAGTATTGAACATAGCACAAAGAGCTAAGCACAAGTGTTGGATGGACGGTGGTGGCTCAATTCGGCTGAATGAGGTCAGTTTGGCGCGAGGCCGTCTCGGGTGCGATCGTCGGCTCGCGGGGCGGCTGTAGCCCCAGAAGCGAGCCGCAAGGACTGTTCAAGTGAGGCTTTCACAAAGTGGATAAAGAGCGGATGGGGGGCCATTGGACGGCTCTTGAGCTCGGGGTGAAATTGGCAACCGACGAAGTAGGGGTGCCCAGGAAGCTCAATCATTTCAACGAGCTTTTTGTCCGGTGAGGTGCCGACAAATCCCAGACCCTTCGCTGCAAGCTGCTCGCGATAGTCATTGTTGACCTCGTAGCGATGCCGATGGCGCTCTGAAATCTCGGTCGTGCCATACACGGATTGCGCTGTCGAACCCGCTTCAAGCCGACATGGATACGCGCCCAATCGCATAGTGGCTCCCTTGTCTCTCACACCACGCTGCTCGGGCATGAGATCGATCACTGGGTAGCGTGAGTTGGCGTCAAACTCGGCGCTGTTGGCGCCTTCCATTCCAGCGACGTGGCGAGCGTACTCAACGACAGCGAGTTGCATACCGAGACAGATCCCAAAAAATGGAATCCCATGCTCGCGTGCGTAGCGAATGGCTTGGATTTTTCCTTCTGCGCCGCGCTCTCCGAAACCTCCAGGCACAAGAATCCCGTTCGCGCCTTGGAGACGAGCGTCTTGCTCTTGCGGGGTCAAGTGCTCGAGTTGTTCGCTGTCGACGTAGTCGAGTTCGACACGACAGTCATTGCTGAGCCCACCGTGAATCAATGCCTCGTGCAAGCTCATGTAAGAGTC
>JANNCG010001223.1:0-4631 GCA_031386385.1 Myxococcales bacterium | reverse complement strand
CGACGTCGTGCTTGACCGCACTCTTGAGCCTGGCGCTCGGATCGCGATGCTCTTAGCTCCCCCATTGCTTGCACCCTATGACAACAGCGACGGCGAGTACGGAGCTCCCGGAGCACAAGAAGTGGTTGTTGAGCTGCGCCCGCGATCAAAGATCGAGGGATTCAATTGTGGTGTCGATGCGAGCGAAGCGGATTCTTGCGATGTGACTCAGACACCCAATACCATCTTGGATATCGGCGACACGCTGAGGTTGTTGGCAACAGAGACACTCGCACAGACGCCTGCACCAGTGGTCACCATCACGCCTGCGCTGCTGCGACAAACCGTGCAAATTCGCTCTAAACTCTTGTCAATCACCGGCGACTGGGAGCCCGGACAGGTGTATGAGGTTCGGGTCACTGGGCTAAAAGACACCGAGGGTTCGGTGCTGGCTCAGGTTCCGCCGTTGGCGGTGCGCTCAAGGGGTCTTGATCCGTCCGTCACGATGAGAGCTGGGTTGCGGGCGTATGAGCAAGACGCACCCGCCGCGCTGCTGTTCAACGCCGTCAACGTGGGCTCTGGTACTCTTCAGTATGTCCCCCTTGAGCCGGGACGAGATCTTGAAGTGGTGCTCAACCAACGCTACCAAGACGCGTTGCCAAACGCGGTTGCGTCGCCGCTCGGATCGCTTGCTCCTACATCGCGACCCAACCGTTGGGGTCGTGGAATTTTTAACTTCATCGATCCTGCCCTACAACGCACGAGCAATATCTCACTTGTGGCCCTACAGCCCTCGACGGCGTCAGAATCGAGTCCCACATACTCTGTGCTTCAGCGCACCGATCTTGGCGTGAGTGCCAGGGTATTTCCACGTGGAATCCTTGGGTGGGTCACCTCAATTGCCACCGGACACCCGGTCGAAAGTGCGCAGCTTCGTGTGTTGTATGGCCGTGTTGCCACGCCGCTCACTGGGACCACTGACGCCGAGGGTGTGGTGTGGATTCCGGCTCCGCCCAATGTCCTGATTGCCGATATCCCGCTCGCCATTAGCGCCACGAAGGGCGCCGATCGCTCGATCATTCGAGTCGATCCCAATCAGTCGATTACCCCCACTTCGCTTGGGATTCAAAATGGATCCGCAGCCCGCGACACCAACATCGTCGCAGCGTTGTTTATGGATCGAGGAGCCTATCGCCCCGGCGATGTACTGCACGCCAAGATCATCATGCGTGAGTCTCCTCGATGTCTGCCCAATCAGCGTGTGGCGTGCAATCCTGAGATCCTGCGTCCCTTGGTGCGACAACAGTTCAAGGTGCGACTCTTTGGACCAACCGACGAAATGGTGGTCGAAGAGCACGTTGCGCGGACCAACGGATGGGGCTCACTCGACGCTAATTTTCAGGTCCCACAGAACGCTTCTGCAGGTATTTGGCGTGTAGAAGTGCAAGAGTTTCGTTCGCCCCATCGTTCGCTTGGCTCCGCAACGGTCACCGTCGCTGAGTTTCGTCCTCCCACAATGCGAGTCGATCTGACGGGTATCCCGTTGACTCCACACGCGGGCGACGCACTCAATGCCACGGTCGAGGCGCGCTACCTGTTTGGTGCCGCCGTCGGACGTGCCCGCGCGAACTGGACACTGACGCGTCGTCCGGTCAGCAACTATCCTCTCCCTTGGTCCACCACTTATACGTTTACCGATCTCGGAGCAAGCACCCGAAGCGCCACCGTTGAGCAAGGAGAGCTGGAGCTTGATGCCACCGGTCACGCCACACTGAGCTCGCATTTCACAATGGGCACAAAGTCTCGCGAAGAGTTTACCCTTGAAACCGAAGTGCGTGATCCGTCTGGTCAGACGACCGCAGCACGACGAACTTTGGTGAGCTATCCGGCACTGTATGAAGTGGGGATTCGCAACACCGAGACATGGCTTGGGCCTGGTGCATCGTTGGATGTGCAATCCATCGTGATCGACCACGTCGGCGCGGCCACTCCAGGTCAGCCCGTGACCGCACGAATTGTGCGCGAAGGATGGGCAAACTATTACGAATGGGCGCATCCAAACACCGACGAAAGTGAAAACAGCGACGAGACACGCAGGGATCCACAATACAACGCGCGACGCACACGAGATGAGCGCGAGGTGGCACGCTGCAATCTCGTATCGGACCGCGAGCCTATCCATTGTCGGTTCACTCCAACGCAACCCGGGACCTATCGCTTAGAAGCACGAACCGTCGACACAAACGGTCGCGAGACGATCGCATCGGATCGCGTTTATATCGCTGCGCCCGGCGAGCAAGCAGACCGTGATCCGCCAGGGGCGCCCATCACACTTTCACCAACACAGCAGTCCTACGCAGTCGGCGAAACAGCGCGATTTGCCTTTGAATCCCCATGGAATAACGCCGAGGTCCTCGTGGTCATTGCACGCGACGGCGTGTTTCGAACAGAGCGACGTCGAGTGCAAGCGGGTGGCAACGTGGTTGAGTTCGCGGTGACGCCAGACATGGTCCCAAACGTGTTCGCACAACTCTCTTTGGTCCGACCACGAACTGGCGCACCAGAGACGGGCGTGGATCTCAACGCACCGGATCTTCGCATCGGCGCTGTTGAAATTGGCGTACGACCTCGGGTGAGCGCGCTCAATGTCGCGATTACGATTCCGAGCGCTACGGCGCGACCGGGAGAGGATGTCGCGATTCAGGTCGCGGTCCGCAATGCTGATGGACAACCGGCGCAGGCAGAGGTGGCTTTGTATGCTGTCGATGAAGGCACTCTTCGATTGACGAGCTATGAGACTCCACGACCTGGAGACTCGTTTTTTCCCAGAAAACCTGCGCGATTTGTCATCGAAGACCTTCGTCGTATTTTGGTATCTCGCACAGAGTTAAGCGCGCTTCCGGGCGCGAGCGGAGATGGCTCTGACGAGGGCGAGCGCGCCATGCGTGACGAACGCGAGCGGTTTGAACCCACGCCCTTGTGGCTCCCGCACCTGAGTGTCGGCGCTGACGGTATCGCTCGTGCAACCCTCCACTTGCCCGATCGCCCCACACAGTACCGCATCATCGCCGTGGCCAATGACCGTGCCACTCGTACAGGCGGCGCATCGACTCAGCTCACCGCCACACGTCCAGTGGTCATCCGTCCGACACTGCCAACCAGCGTGGTTGAAGGGGATCGCTTTGAAGCGATTGCCTTTGTACACAACCCCGGGACCGAGCCGATCACCGCGCAAGTGAAGCTGTTTGCGGGCACCCAAATGTTGAATGAGCGGGCCGTGACTCTGGCTGCAGGGACCGACTCAAGGGTGAGTATTCCGGTTGTCACCACCGTTGGGCAAGAGCGCGTTGAGCTGCGATTCGAAGCCACTGCACAAGGCAGCACGGACTCACGCACGAGCACAGTAGCAGTGACTCCGCGTGGAATTTTGCAGAGATCATGGCTCTCTGGGCCAGTCCAACGCGAGCGGTCACTTGAGGTGAATCTTGGACCCGACGCGCTCGCACGAGGTGTAGATTTGCAGCTCACGGTCGCAGCTCACCCCTTCGTCGGACTCGACGCTGTGTACCAAGCGATGATCGATTCTCCCTTCGACACACCTGATTCATTGGTGGCGCAGGTACGAGCGTACGTCGCCTATGTGTCTCTCGCACCTAACAGCACGATCGCGGCAGAGGTGAGACGCCGTGGTGAAGAGGCGCTTGTTCGCCTCGCTGCGAGCCTCCCGGCCTATGGAGCCGAATCCTCTGATACGCCAACGGAGGTCAGCACGTATTACACTTGGATTATGAGCCTTGAGGCTGTGCAGAGTGCGCGTCGTCTGGGTTGGACGATTCCGGCAACCTTCACTCAGCAGGCTACCGACACGGCGGCGCGTCTGCTCACCAGCGGTGATTTGAATGACTATTCAAGCGTCGCGATCAACGATTTGCCCGCCTATTGTGTGCGTACACTGGCGCTCGCAGGTCGACCACAGCCGCTGCGATTGGCGGCGCTTTATGAGCAAAAACTCTCGCTCTCGCTCTTCGGGTTAGCGCAGCTAGTGCTCGCCATGCCGTCCACCGATCGTCGTCGAGAGACCGTGTTGATGGAGGCACTTCGTCGGGTCATGCCCAGCATTGATGCCAGCGTTCGTCGTCCGGATTCTTGGGGGCTCAACAGCGATCCGAACTTCAACATCCAGTCGCGATGGACCACGAGCAACAACACGAGGCTCTTCGAGACAAGCAACCGCACTCTGGCGGCGCTGCAGTTGGCGGCCATCGAAATTCTCCCGACCCTCAAAGAAGCACGCAAGATTGCTGGGCTGCTTTTGCGTCGTCGGTATGAAGGCAACTGGGGCACCTGGCAGGACAACGCCTGGGTTTTGACAGCCATGTCTGCCTATGCCCAACGGTATGCCGACACTGAGAGGCCGTCAGCCACCGTGACACTGGACGGTGTTCAGTTGAGTGCAACAAACAGCGGAACAGCGAACACCGAAGTGTTTACTTTGCCCTCGGCGGCTGTTGTCCGCGCAGCGACGCATCGGCTCACGATCACGACCAGCAACCCCGCGTTTTTCGCTCTGAGCGGTCAACAGCCGCCGAGGGCAAAGTAAACACTTCGGTGTTCGCTGTTCCGCTGTTTGTTGCACTCAACTGAACACCGTC
>JANNCG010001218.1:0-2226 GCA_031386385.1 Myxococcales bacterium | reverse complement strand
TTCGCACCACGCGCACGGCAGCGGCGCGGGGAATCTCAGGTACAACTGTCGGTGGTGGTGGTGGTGGTGGCGTCTCTGGCGGCGGAGGCGGAGGTGGCACCTCAAGCTCAACTTGGCTGGTCATTCGGCGCTCGGGCGCTGGGTGAACCATCCATCGAGCAGCCAACGGCAAGATCGCCGCTGCACCAGAAACGTGCGCGGTCGCTGCACACAAGATCACCAACGCGAGGGTACTTGTGCGCGATGCGCGCTCCATCAACTGTTCTGCCCGACTGCCAACAAGCATGATCTTAACTCACTCTTAAACTCTGAATTAGCTCAGGAAATCACCGCGCGCAACGACATATTAACAATGATAACCAATTTCATTATAGCCTAAGTGTCTGTCCCTACGTGCTTTCACTGATCGCCGACCCTCACGGTGTTGGTGTGTTGGGTGGAGCCTCAGTCTGAATCGCGAACCGAGAGATCTCTGCATTGCGAATCGTGTCGACGGCAGTCACAAATCTGCCGTGTGGCACTGCGCGGTCCGAGCTAATCACCGCGCGAACATCACGATTGAGCCGCTTTTTCTCGCGCGCAATCACCAGAAGCTGCTGCTCGGTGACGGGCCTTGCGTCGACAAAAATCTGGCCGTTGCGATCAATCGTGACCGACATCGTTTGATTGTCCTGCGGCGTCTGACCTGAGGTCGCGCTCGGAAGATCCACAGGAATCTGCGGCTTCGAGACAATGTACTTCGCCGTCACCATAAAAATGATGAGCAGCACCAGCGCGATATCAACGAAGGGAGTCACGTTGATCCCTGCGATCATTCCGTCGTCGTCGGATTGTGCACCACCAGCCATAACACGAACTCCTTACGACTCGGACTTGCTGTCGGACTTAGTGTCGGACTTGCCTTCGGACTTACTCTCGGCCTTATTCTCAGACTTGCTCTCAGCTTTTGCTTCGGGCTTGCCTTCGGACTTCTTCTCGTTTTTGCGCTCGGACTTTGGCAGCTCTGATTTCGGGGCCGGTGCTTCGTAGCCTTCTTTTGTCTTCAAGTGCGCGAGTACAACGTGCGAGAGGGTATCTCCTGAGGACACAATCGAGCGCACTTTTCGCTGAAAAAAGTTAAACGCAGCCACCGCAGGAATCGCCACAAACAACCCAATTGCCGTAGCAACCAACGCCTCTGCGATGGTACCCATCACCTTGGGTGTTGGATCAAGTCCCGCAGCTGCCTGACCTGCGGCGTTTGCCACTGCGCCTCCCATCCCGGTGCCTTTGAGTGCGTCGAAGGCTTGAATGATTCCGATGACGGTGCCGAGCAACCCGATAAAGGGCGCGTTGTTGCCGACGGTGGCCAAAAACGCAAGGTTGCGCTCGAGTCCAAGCTTGGTGCGTGCCGTTGCACCCGCCATCGCTTCTTCAGCGGTCTCAGGTCCGCGATCGGACTCGTTCAGTCCCGCGAGAGCGACGGTGGCAGCGGGCGACGGGGACTTAGCCAATCGCACTTTCGCACCCTCAACGTCGTTTGCGCGAAGCAAATCGCGGATCTCTTCTGCAAGCTTCTCGAGATCATCACCAAGCTTTCGGTACAGAAAAGCGCGCTCCAGAATGAGCGCAACGCTCAATACAGATAGCCCAATAAGAAGCCACATCACCCACTCGGCGCCGAGCATCGCGAGTTTGGTGAATTGGGCAATTAGTGAAAATCCTAGCAGTGCCAGCATCGTGGGTGGGTCCTGAACTTCGTCTTACGGAACTCGCGTGCGAAAAGTAACCTTCAAAACAACCAAGTTCTTCCCGCGCGCGTGTTGCATTACTGATCCACTCGAACACTGAGGTGTTCAAACGGTTCGCGATGTCTACGTTCGTCGAATCTCTTTGAGCTCAGCGAAACTCAACAATCGCCAGTGTGGCTGGCCTACAAGTGGTGTTTCGCGGGGTTGTTGGAGGTCGAGAACGAATTTTTCGCCCGCTATTTCCCTCACAAATGCCCCTGATGCAAGCGTTGATTGCAAAATCAAGCAATGCGCTCTGTCTACTGCGCAGGATCTGCGCTTGGGTCGGTTCCGTCCGTCTCGCTCAGGGCGCCCTCGTTGTCGGTTTTGCGAAACTCTCGCAGAACAACCGTCGCATAACCGCCCGACGGGAGAGAAAACTCAACCCGAACACACCGGTCGCCCTCATCTATGACCAGCAACTCAGTCAGCGACATCCGAACCGAGCGCCGAGTCC
>JANNCG010001185.1:0-6551 GCA_031386385.1 Myxococcales bacterium | reverse complement strand
AAGCGGCGATCAAGCGATTTGAGACTGAGTTTTTGCAGCCATTGTTGCGAGCCGTGGTGGCGGACTCAGACGGTCACGCGCTCTGTGCCGTGGTGCAGGACAACAAGCTGACGTTTAGCTCGCAATGAGTGATTTCGTGAGTGAGCCTCAAGGCCCGAAGGCTGTGGTCTTTGTCGACCTCGCGACGGACGAGACGCTAGAGCCTGTGCGCTCACTGCTCGAAGGATTTGCCGATGAGTTGGTGACCGAGCCTCGTGGGGATGTCTCGTTTGTCTATCAGACCGCGAAGGCGGGACAGATCGCGCGATTGCTTGGTCCCTCGGCGAAGCGTCGCGCGCTCGAAGCGCTGATCGCCCCAAGGGTTGCGCAGCTGCTCACGACCGAGGGGATCTTGTCTCTCCGCGCCGAGCGCGAGGGGCGCGCAAGTGGCACCGAAGTTGTAAATCGATCTGAAAAAATCCAGCTCGAGCGCGCGGACCGAGGGACCGTTTGGCTCTCGCATCGCGTGCAGCAGCTGTGCTCACTCCCGAGCACGCTTGAGCTCGCAGCGGAGCTCGCAGAGCATTTGTGCAACCCCCTCTTGCACGACTCAGCGTTGCGCGCGATGGCGTGCGATGGGATCATGGGGGTGGACCGACAAGAGGCGCTCGGGATCTTTGCGGGGATTTTGCAGACCACTCATGGGCGCCACGGGCACCACGAAGCGCGGGCGATAGGGTCCCTGCTTGCGGCGAAGACGACGAGATACAGTCATCGCTCACCGTTTGCAATTGAGCTGGTAGATCCCAGAGAAGAGTGGACCCGAGAGTTGCACCGACTCGCGACGCAGCTCGGTGAGTACGAGCAGCTATTTGATGAGCGGGGCTATACCGTGCATAGGATCCGCAGTGACGAGCCGCCCAACTTGGCGAGGCTCAATGCAGACACGGTACACCCACTTCGCTCGTTTCTCGAAGCCCTTCAAGAGTGGAACGAGCTGCACCTCTGGCTCGCCGGCGTCCGCCTTACCGCCGACCTCCCCTGGTCACAATGGTGCGCGATTTTGGGACAGTGATTCAGCCGGCGAATTGCTTGAGTGATCTTTTGCGTTGCGCCCCACAGCCTGCGACCACTCGGTGAGCTTATGCTCAAGCATCTTCGCCGCGAGGCCCTTAGTGATCTTGCGAGCGATAGAGGGCCCCTGAAAGACTAAGCCCGTATAAATTTGCACCAGCGAGGCGCCAGCGGTGATGGCATCCCAGGCGTCTTCGGTGCTCTCGATTCCACCAGCGGCGATGAGGGTGATCTTGCCGTGGGTGTGCTTGTGCAAGAGCGAGAGCACCTCGCGAGCACGCTTTTTCACCGGCGGACCGCTGAGGCCACCGGCACCAAGGGCACTCACCTGATCGCTCGGTGTGCGAAGCCCAATCCCCTCTCGGGCGATCGTGGTGTTGGTCGCGATGAGCCCCGCAAGTTGCTCCCGCACGGCGAGCTCGGCGAGCTGAACCACGTCTTCGTCCGCGAGGTCCGGCGCGATTTTTACGAGTACGGGTCGCTCGTGGCGAGCTTTGACCTGTGCCTCGCGCACCGCGTTGATGATCGGAAGCAAGCTCTCGACGGCTTGCAGTGAGCGCAACCCGGGTGTGTTTGGCGAGGAGACATTGATGACTACGTAGCGTGCAAATTCGCTCAGCAAACTAGCGCTCTTGCCATAGTCCTCCGCCGCCTGCTCCACGGGAGTGACCTTGGACTTGCCGATGTTCACGCCCAGCGTGATGTTTTGCGGAAGCACGGCGCGGAGGGCTTCGGCAGCACCGACAGCGCCGATGTTGTTGAAGCCCATGCGGTTCACCAGCGCGCGATCGAGCGGGAGTCTAAACAAGCGAGGACGATCGTTGCCGGGCTGAGAGTGGGCGGTGATGGTCCCGACCTCAACGCCGCCAAATCCAAGGGCACCAAAGGCGTTGTACATGCTGGCGTGCTTGTCAAAGCCCGCCGCGAGGATCACCGGGCTTGAGAACTCTTGGCCAAACACTGTGACCGGAAGCGTGGGCGGCGCACCGCCGGACAGGAGCGCACGAATCCAAGGCGTGCGATGCATTCGCCTGAGAAAAAACGCGACAAAATCGTGCGCACTCTCCGCGTTGAGTTGAAACAACAGCGGGCGCAACAGGGGATACAATGCAGCTAACACAGCGAAGACAGTGTGAGCGAAGTCCGCACTAAAGTGAAATTAGCCGCCGTCGCTAAAACCACGAACCACAGTTTCGAAGCCGTCCCGCGGAGCCATACGCCCCTGTGGGTCCAGGAGGCAGGGGTCCGTCTCCGAATCCGCCACCGATGTTGATGCTGCCACCCATTCCGATGGTGAAGTTGGTCTGCGGTCCAATCGTGATCCAGGCGCCCGGGCCTTCAACCCGCGCCTCGACGTAAAACCTCATGCAGCTCGACAAGCGAATCCCGACCGGGATCAACTCGGGCGCGATAAGCCATACTGGGAGGCCAGAGTTTCTCGACGGAAAAAGCGGCGCGAGGCCGAGACGAAAGCCCGGTAGCACCAAGTGGATTTGGACGAGATCTGAGATCGAAGCGAGCCGAAGCACCGTCGGGATGGTCAGGACCATCGAGAACTTCGGCCGAAGGTCTGGAAAAATCGCGCCAAGTTCAACACCAAACAATCCCATGTTGCCAAAGCTCACCCGCACGTAAGCCTCAGAGCCAAGACCACTCGGCAAGCCCGCGAAAAATCCTCTGCCCGCGAAGCCGGCGCTCACGAAAATCGAGGGTGGCGGAATCTGGTTAAGCGGCAGGTTCGTGACGGTGAGTATCGGTGCAGGTCCCGCCGGCAACGGGAGCGTAGCGTCCGCTGCGGTGGGGCTGTACCAGCGAAATGGGTCCGCCTCGGCCGTTGTGAGCTGGTCCGAAGAGCGTGCCTGGGCGGACGCAAACGAAGGAGCCATGCAAAACCCGACTTCGAGAGCGACCGCTGCGACGAAGCCTACGTGTTTATTCGTTGAGCGCATTATGGTGTCCCCCTGAACTGCCGAACGAAATCCTCGACGACCATTCGAACCATCGCGTGACGCTCTGCGGCAAGGGGGTCGTTGTTTCCGGCCTGAGTCTCATCTCCGAACGTGTCGCGGGCGCTGGAGCGGGTCTGCTGCACGTCCACTACTTGCTGCCGCTCTCGCTCAATAGGCCGCCACGTAAGGCCCGAACCCATAAACAAAAACCGCACGTTCTGTGCAGCCGCGAGACGACGCGAGACGTTGCGTCGATAAAACCACATGGACTCTCCTGAGCCGGCAATGACCGCGGTGGTGTCTAAGATTCCTGCGAGTGCTTGAACCACCGGCGGCGCTCCTGGGGTCGGGCTGTCCGGAGCTAGGCGGTTGCGCACCATCGTCTGAAATACAAGTCGCACATTATCATCGAACTCTCGCAACTGCACCGTCTCGCCCCGGGGGTTGGATTGGTAGTAGGTTAGGCTTCCTGCAAAGCGAGCTCCTCGCTGCACGTCGCTCGTCTCAAGGCTGTTGATCACAAACACCGCATCGGCACCCAACTGCTGTGCCGCTACGTAGGTCGAGAGCCGCGGATTCGTTGATCCCTCAAGTCGGTATAGAGCATCGCCAGAGATGACTCGATAGCCGGCGCCTGCTAGCGAACGCTCTAGCTCCGCTAGCCAGACAGCACAGTCGTTGCGTAAGATAACGGTACTGCCAGTTCCCACTCCGGTCATCTGCGCGGCCGACTGAGTCACCGCAGCGAGAGATTGCGTCACGCAACTATCCGGAAAGCGAATGGTGACCGAACGAATCGTCGCGATCCGCGACGTATAGGTCACCGTGGTTCGTACTTCCGCCGGTGGACTCGCTGTGGCCGCCCCTGAGGCGTACTCCACGACAACGTGCTCATAGACAGCTGGCGGCTGCGTGACAACCTGCATAGACCGCTGGCAACAACCGGTAAGCGCGAGCGAAGCGAGAACCGCAAAAGATTGTGAAACGCTTAATGACAGCTTCATCCTCCCGCTCCCTGCTCAACCTGACAGATGTAAGCCTGTGTACTCGGGATCCCGCGACTGATCGCAAGAATGGTGCCGCGCGCAGGGCACACAAACGAGACCAACGAACAAAGCCCAGTGTTTGCGCACGTTCGATCGTCATCGTTCTCACCAAGAACTCCGACGCCATTGCGGCAATTCGCGAGCCCGACCGAAGGATCCATCTGATCACTTGAGCAAATTCTCAGGACGGGATCGCCTTCGCACCTCCCTAGTCCGCATGCCCCACAGGCAATGCGAACGCGCGAGCCAGGGAAGCAGATGAACTCTCGCTCCAAACGGGCGGTGGACCAACTCCCTGACGGTATGATCCCTGAGTCGAATGGTCCATTGCCTCCGTTGGGGTTGGTAAAGCTCGCCGTACAGGAGGCAACGAGCAACGCCAAAACGCTCAGAACACCCCGACGCTTCGCACCCCGAGGTCTTGCGTCGGTGATGGCTTTTCTACTCAAACTCATGCCGAAAAGGTCTCACGCACGGCCCCCAATTTCAACGAAAGTTGCCTGGTCGTTGAAGAATTGCAACCCTGTAATATCGCAGGCAAATTCGTTTTTTCACTTTCTCTCACGCCTCTGGAAGGTCACGCTCGAACCGCTCCGCGGTGTCGCCGGAACCCGACGCAACGCTTCGGTTCGTGGAGCGGGACTACAACGAGATCACGTTGCCCGCGCCGCTTCGAGGATTGATTCATTGGACACACCGAACCACGGTTCGATACGATTCATCCATGGCACCCCATAGAGACGAGCTTGCAGCCGCATACGAGCGTGTCGCTGCGCTTGAGGCCCGCGTGGACGAGCTTGAAGCTCCCGCGACGGATGCCTCTGCGAAAGAGTCTACCGACACGATAGCTGAAGCAAAACCAAACAAAACACTGGGCAAACAAAAGAGCGGCAAGTCCGAGAGTGCGAACACCTGGACCAGTGGTGCACCCACCACGAAGGACGTCGTGGTGGGGCTGCTCGGCGGGATCGTTGTCTTTCTGTTGGCGATGGGTTTCAACGTGTGGCAGTTCAGCAGGATTGATCTCGGTCGTCCGGCGACCAAATCGTTTATGTCCAACCCCGTGGTGTTTCTCACCTCGCTGGTGGCAGTGGCGGGACTCGCGGGGTGTCTTCCGCGCGCGTTTATCCCCGTGACGTTTATGTCGACCAAGGATGAGTGGGGCAACTGGTCGCCGGGGTTTCAGTTTTCGAAGGGTCGCTGGGCTGCGCTGGCGGCGGTGTTTGCAGTGATCAATGCGCTGCTGTTCGCTGTGGGTCCTCGGTTCTTCTAAGCTCTTCTTTCGACGGAATTAATTCCGTCCAAACGGAATCGAATCCGTTTTAGGGGGTTTAACGAAACCAAGCACCGCGAATGGTGCTGGCACGCGGGAGACGCTATGAGCGCAACTCAATCTTATCGAACTCTCTACCGCGACGCGTCCGGCGAGCTAGCGACAACCATCACAAACGATGGCAATACCCTTCGGATGTCGCTCGGTGGCGTTGATTTTGAGGGCTCCGACTTCGAAGGTTTTGCCGTCGTGCGGAGCGAGACCGCAGAGGCCCTCGCACGCTTTACGATGGCCCCGTATGATCTCTGTTCGTGCTCGCTTGAGTTTGCGATGCCGGTAACGCTGGTGACGGAAGAGGGCGAACAACTCGCTTACCTTGAAGCCCGACTGACGATTGGCCCTCCTGATCCGAGAGGTGGCCATCCGGGCGGGCAGCTCTCGCTCACCCTCGTAGTTGGCGCACTGCGTATCGGGCACGAGACCGGTGGCGGTTGGTTCGAGCAGGAGTTTTTGGAAATCGCGAAGGCGCTGCCTTCTGGGTGGTTTCTCAAGACGTGTTTTGGATGTGCATGGTCTGACTATTGGCCAGCGGGAACTTCGAATTTTGGCTCAATGACTTGCTATCGAAACAACCAATCTGGGTATCTCGCCGTGCGTTCAAAGCGGGACCTGTTTCAACTTGCTAGGGGGCAAACGGTGCAAGAGACCCACCTCTGTCCTGAGTTCGAGCGCCGCAAGCCGGGCACGGGATACCGGGGCTAAACTCATGGCTTCACCCATTGTCTCTAACCTATATCTCACGGACCCCCACTCCGCTCTTTTCAAAGTCCCCTTTTCCTTGCCGCGAAGGAAAAGGGGATTTAGGGGATAAGGTCAATTGCGCGGGGTCGCGTCAGCGACGACGGAGCGACCGCCGTGGAACAAGTGTAACGAACTCACGCACCCGTTGAACGCGTATTCACCCTTTAACGGGGATGCGTGAGTGAGTGAAGCGAAGTGACGCGCCGGACGCGCAGTCGAACCGCGCAATTCGCTAACATAACTAAACTTATAAATGAGCACGCATACACGCACCGAAGGTGCTTGCGTGCGAGGGTCGCGCAGGGCGCACGGGGTGGCCAGGGCGCAGTGGGCGAGGGTAAACCTCGCAGGGCTCAGTGAGATCTAATCTATGGGGACCGATGACACTTCGCGAAGCGAAGTGCTCTCCGCGGGGTGTGCCAACGTAGC
>JANNCG010001135.1:0-3476 GCA_031386385.1 Myxococcales bacterium | reverse complement strand
CGCAAGCAACGAGCACCAAAGAAAGCAAAGTCCACGAGTGCCCCCGCAATCGTCTCGATAACTGGTTGGTCATTGTCATGAAGCCGAGGCTATCACCAGACGGTTCTGCCGTCGGTACTATTTATTTCGCGTTGTTCAGCTCAGCAAAATAGTCGGACATCCTTCGGCTCCCACGGACTTGTGCAATCGCCTCGTGCACGCTGACCTCAATTAAAAAGCGCATCAGCTGCCCCATTCGAGGGTGCAGCAGGCCAACCATGAACGCTTGCGCACGACCAATACCTGGATGAATCTGAAGTATCCGTGCTTTTTTGCCCGCGGAGGCAAACGCGAGCTCAACCATCTCGCGCCGAGTGAGCACCTCAGGGCCACCCACTTCAAACTCTTCTCGGTCTTCTTGGATCAGCTGCATCGCAAAGTCCGCGAGGTCTTCTGGATGAATGGGATTGCTGCGCGCAGAGCCATCTGCAAACACCGCCAGCGGATAGCCCTTGGCCGCCATCTGTGCGATGGGCGCAAACGCCGAAAAAAAACCCGTGGGTCTCAGCACATTGCAGCGAAGTCCCGACTCGCGCCCATAGCGCACCACCTGCTCGTGAGCCTTCGCATAGATGGTATCTCGCACACCCGCTGCGTCGGCATGAGCGAGAGACGTGTATGCAAAGCGCGCTACACCCGCCCTCTTGGCCGCGTCAATGAGCGCACAATTCACCGGAATATCTACGCCATTGTATCCCCGCCATCCAGCAAACGAAAAAGACGTACTCGCGCCGATCGAAGACCACAACAGCTCGCACTGATCCATCGCAGCGCTTAACGCAGTGACGTCCTGCATCGCCACCACTCTCACGTCATCTGCGCCCAGTGCGCGAAGGGAGACCTCCGCCTGAGCCGAACGAGCGATCACGCGCACCCAGTGCCCCTGCGCTTTCAAGCGCTTCAAGAGCGAGCTTCCGAGAGCGCCCGAGGCGCCAGCCATCACAATCTTCATCGCGTGCACCGTGTGCTTTCTGCATTGCGCAGACGACACAATGATAGGGCCACATTCGCCGGGGAAAAGAGCAGTTCGACGGTTGTGACAAACTATGTCACCCAACAGTTCGCTTATCAGCGAAAAGCGCACTAATCTAAGGGTCAATGTCTCTGCGCCAACCAGAATTGTTCGCCGCGCCTCCCGTCGCCGCACCCGCGATGTTCGTTGAGGTCGCGGTGCCTTTTCCCGTGCGCGGAACATACACCTACGCAGTGGCCGAGGGCATGACGCGCAACGCAGCTGTGGGCACACGCGTGATTGTCCCGTTTGGGCGGCAACGTGTGGTGGCGTATGTCCTTGAATGTCGGCTCACAGCCCCGAGCGATGTGGACCCCGAGAAGCTCAAACATGTGCTGTCCTTCGTCGACGAAGCGCCTGTTTTCTCTGGCGAATTGCTGCGATTTTTACGCGAAGCGGCAGACTATTACTTTCACCCATTGGGCGAGCTGTTGCGCATGGCCGCCCCGGCGGTTGATCGCAAAGCTAAAAAAGAGCTCCCCGATTTGGCAACGGTATCTCCAAACAAACGAGCTTCACTGCTTCGAGCGCGCTGGGCATCGACTCGCGAAGAGACGTTTGTCAAAGCCAACCCCGACGCACCTACAAGCAGCAGCAAGATCCGTGGTGATAAACAAGCGCAGATCCTGGCGGTGCTCGAAGCACGTGGAGAAGTGTCGCTCACAGAACTGCGCGCGCACGTCAAGACCGCACGCGAAGTCGTCGAGCGCTTAGTCCGCAAGGGGGTCTTGGTGGTTGAGCGCCGCGCTGTGGAGAGCGATCCGTTTTTTGGGCAGCCGGTCAAGCGCGATGTTCCACCGGCACTGACTCCTGCGCAGAGCGCCGCCGCAGAGGCGATTGTGCAGAGTGTCGTCGAGCACCGACGCGACACGTTTATGCTTCACGGTGTCACTGGGTCAGGAAAGACGGAGGTCTATCTTCGCGCCATTGACGCCGCGCAAAGACTGGGCAAGGGAGTGCTGTTGCTCGTGCCTGAGATCGCGCTCACCCCGCAGTTGGTCAATCGATTTCGCGCACGTTTTGGCGACGAACTCGCGGTCTTACACTCGGGCCTCAAAGACAACGAGCGCTTCGCGATGTGGCGCAAGCTTCACTCGGGCGAGTGCAAAGTGGCGATTGGTGCGCGCTCAGCGGTGTTCGCCCCAGTGCGAGATTTAGGCTTAATTTTGGTCGACGAAGAGCACGACCCGAGCTTCAAACAAGACGACAAGTTTCGCTACCACGGCCGAGACCTCGCGCTGCTTCGTGCGCACCGTGCGGGAGCCGTGTGTGTGCTCGGAAGCGCGACGCCGTCGGTTGAGAGTTTTTACGCCGCGAACGAAGGCCGCTATCGCTTGCTGCAGCTTCCTGAGAGGGCCACCAACGCGCCTCTTCCGACGGTCACCATTGTTGATCTGCGCAAGGTTGGCCGCCGAGGACCCACAGGGCACGAGCTGCTCTCGTTGCCTTTGGTTCGCGCCATCGATGAGTGCCTTGATCGTGGTGAGCAGAGCATTATCTTTCTCAATCGGCGTGGATTTGCACCCAGCGTTCGCTGCGATACGTGTGACAAGACGATTGAGTGTCCTTCATGCTCTGTCGCGCTCGTACTGCACCGCCGCGAGGGCGCTCTCCGTTGCCACTATTGTGATTTTTCGCTGCCGTTTGAAGGCGCGTGTATCAAATGCAACGGACGTGACGTGCAGCTCTTGGGCGTTGGAACCGAGAAGCTCGAGCAGAGCTTGATCAGCGCTTTTCCAAGGGCTCGTGTCGGTCGCTTGGATCGAGACGTGGCCGCTGGGGTGGGCGCAGAGGTGGTGCTCGAGAAGCTTCGACGTGGGGATTTAGACATCCTTGTGGGGACGCAGATGGTCACGAAGGGACACGATTTTCCACGGGTCACTTTGGTGGGCGTGATCGAAGCAGACGCTGCGCTCTCGCTGCCGGACTTTCGTGCTTCAGAGCGGACGTTTCAGTTGCTGGCGCAAGTCGCAGGTCGTGCGGGACGCAAAGATCTCTTGGGACGCGTGCTGATTCAGACGTTTCAGCCCACCCATCCGGTGATTGAGCGCGCGCGAACGCATGACTTTGAGGGCTTCTACGAAGATGAAATCGCTGCGCGAAGAGAGCTGGCGTATCCACCCTTCGGTCGGCTCGCGGCGCTGAAGTTTGACTCTCTCGATGAGCTTCGTGTGCGCTCTGTGGCTGAAGATTTTTGCCGCAAAATTGCAGCGTATCCTGAGTGCGCGTCTGGCACGGTGAAGATCCTTGGGCCAGCCCCATCGCCGATTGAGCGCGTCCGGTCGCGCACACGAATGCAGGCGTTGTTGCGATCAAGTGATCGACCCGTTCTGCGTCGTGTGCTTGCACGACTGTCCAACGAGCTTGACCTGCACCCCCCGGCACAGGTCAGAGTCTTCTTAGATGTAGACCCGCTTCACTTGCT
>JANNCG010001108.1:0-5403 GCA_031386385.1 Myxococcales bacterium | reverse complement strand
AAACTCTCGCCCCCGCTGCAACCACACAGCATCCCCCCCAACCCCTGAGGAATGCCAATGACGTTGGGACCCGGAGCGCTTCGCGAGGGCACTTGCGCGGATGTCTTGTCGTCCGCGCGGGGTGTTCCTCGTTTAAATTGGGCCAACTCCGCCACACACACTTCGATCAATTCGCAGTCGAGCGGCAGTGGATCACCAGCAGTGTGCGGCGATTCTGCGCTATGTGCTGCGGCGCGGCAGTGCTGGATCCGGGCTGGGTTTCGCTCAAATGCGCATTCAGTTACCGCACCTCACTGCGGCGAATGCAAGCGCGACTTGCGGCGATTTCTACTGGTGATACCGTCCAGTACAATGGCGACGAAAAAACCAGTCTCTGCGAAGAACGTGACGAGTGCTCGAGAGGGCTCGGACCCCGAGCTCGTGGTGACCCTGAAAACACGCTTTGAGAAGCACTCTGCTCGGCACCCGAAGGTGCGTTGGGGGGACATTGAGCCTCGACTGACGCCGACCGTTCTGGCCACGCTTGAGAAGATGGAGCAGAGCGGCGGACAGCCCGACGTTGCGCTCATTGATTCAACGGGCGAGATCCGCTTCGTTGACTGCGCTGAGCAGAGCCCTTCGGGACGCCGGAGCCTCTGTTATGACAAAGATGCGTGGACCGCGCGCAAAGAAGCACGACCCAGTGGCAATGTAATCGACGTGGCCAAATCCATGGGAGTCGAGCTGCTGACAGAATCGGAGTACCGAGCGCTGCAGCAATTGGGCTCGTTCGACAGCACCACGTCGAGTTGGGTGGTGACGCCTACTGCGATTCGCGCTCTGGGTGGAGCGCTGTTTTGCGACCGCCGTTACGAGCAGGTTTTTGTCTATCATAACGGCGCTCAGTCCTACTACGCCGCGCGGGGCTTTCGCGCGAAGCTCAGGATCTGACAGGCTTTGCCGACCGGTGAGAGTGCTCTTAGCTTTTGTCACAACGGTCGTTGTGTGTTGAAAGTGCGAACAAAAGCGCAGTGCTGTACGGCGCCGCTTAGCAGCCCTGTCCAGTGCCGTTCATGCATCCGCACCCAACCGTGACTCCGCCTACGCCCCAGCCGGCTCCGGTGAGTCCGCGAATGGTGATGGTCCGGACACCATCGGCGTGAATGGTCACGTCTTGGTGCGAGTAGTTACCGGCGCCGGGGGAGTTCGCGGCGGTGAGGTTTCCACCGACAAAAACCACGCCATCGGGGCCAGGTGAGAGACCGCAAACAACTTTTGCATTGTAGCTCGCAGACCCAACATTCAGTGGATACGGAACACCGTTGATCGCAATCGAAGCAGAGTCGTCACTGTTCATCCCCCACACACGAATCGCCGGCCGCGATTCTGGGTTCACAAAGTTGACCGTGACCGATCCGCGGTCACCGGACATCCAGTATGTTGGATCAATGGGTGCGCAGCCAAAGCTTTCAAGCCCGCCGCCAGCCAACCCGAAGGAAGCAGTCTCCATCGCACGCTGATCCACACGAATGTATCGACACGCAGGGCGGTATACGTCCACGGTTGGGACATCGACTGCGGGGCTGTCATTGCTGGCGACAAAGGTATCTCTCCGTTCAACATCGGACACACCGGCGTCCAGCGTTGAGACATCGTTGGATGCGGCGTCTTCAATGGCCGAATCCATCGGGCGCAATGCAGTGGCATCGAGCGATGAGCCAGTATCCCGACGCAGAGTGGTCTCACCTTCAGCGCAAGCGTAGAAACTCCCGAGTCCGAGAAGTGTGACGAGAGCAGGACGAAACTTCATTCAGGAACTGTATCACGGTACGGCCAAGTTCTTTTGGGCGCGCAAGCACGCGATGGGACGGCCACACTTCATCGCGCGTTTGGCTGGTGAATCCGACGGAGTCCGCGGTTCGGTGATAGACTGAAACCCACAAAGAAGACCATGTTGTCCCTTCGTCCCTGGGCGATGCGCGACCCAAACGTAAAAGAAGCCATCGCCTGCGAGGGAACGGCCGTTGAATCGGCGTCACTCAAGCTCGGATCAAAGGCGTTTCTCTTCGTGCAGGCCAAAGCGGGATCCTACATCGTGCGTCTCAAGCTCAGTGACTCCATCGACCAAGCAAAACGCTGCGGCTACGAGGTTGGCGCGAACGGATGGGTAGATTCGGCTACTTGCGCACTGTGCTTTTGCGTACCTGTCCTGGTGACACGCCCAAGACGCGCTTGAAAGCCCGACTAAACGCAGCCTCCGATCGGTACCCAGAGCGCTCTGCAACATCGCTGAGAGTCGAGCGCTCACCGGCAAGTGCATCGCGTGCGACGAGCATTCTCACGCGCGTGACGTGCTGCATGGGTGGCTCACTCAAGAGCGCAAAGAACCGCGCCGCGAAGGCAGATCGTGACATCGCTGCCACTTTTGCCAGCTTGTTTACGGTCCATTCTGCGGCCGGCTCACGCCAGAGCGCAGCCAACGAGAGCCCCACACGGGGGTCCTGCAGCGCCGCGAGCCAACCAGTTTCTGCTGCGGGTGCGCTGTGGATCCACGCGCGAATGGCTTGAACCACAAGCACGTCTGCGAGGCGTGTGACGACGGTTTCTCCGCCCGGACGCAGCTCCCGCGACTCGGCAGCCATCATCGCAAGAGTCGTGCTCATCCACTCGCCGTGTGGTGCGCTGTTTGCCTCAACGTGGAGCAGTGGGGGGAGGCAACGCTCAAGTTCTGCTCCGATCGCGGCATCGAGCTTCACGACGCCGCAGAGCAGTGTGGTCCGCTCGCCATCGCCGCCATAACGTAGTTGCGCATAACGCTCGGTCTCCACCTCGTGCCGAAGCTCAACCACATTCGGTGTTGCCACACGCCGCGCGCTCCGAATGCGATGTCCACGCCCGTGCGGAACCAACGCAAAAGACCCGCGCTCGAGTGCATGGTGAGCTCCTTCGACCTCAAGCAGTGCGCTGCCTTCGTTGACGCAGTGAAACCACATGCATCCTGGCATTGGAGGCATGAACAAGCCCCACGGTGCGTGAAGCTCTGAGTGGCAGTAGAACGTTCCTTCAACGCGGGCGTAGTGCAAGACGCGGGCGAGGGGAGACGCTGATGCAAGGGGCTGCAAGGAGTTCATGCGGTGATCCTACCAGAAATTCCGTGACGCTTACACTTTGGACGTTGGAGCATGAAAGATGGAGTTCACAGCATGGATAATCCATTATCCATGGCCTAGAGTCGCTTTATGACAAACCAATCAGAATCACTCCAACGTGTTTGTGTCGTCGGCGCAAGCCGTGGCAGCGGACGCGCAGCGGTCGACGCATTACTTGCACGAGGCCACCACGTGGTGGCTCTCGCGCGCTCCGCTCGCAACTCGGCCATCGAGGACTCAAGACTCTCCTTTGTCGAAGGCGACGTGCTCGATCCTGCCAGTGTCAAACGCGCCATCGCTCAATGCCACACCGTGGTGGTGACCCTAGGAATCCCCGAAAGTCCCATCGCAGTGCGCTTCGGAATCCGCCACACACCGATCGACGTTCGCTCACGGGGCACGGCCAACGTCATCGCTGCGATGAAAGAAGCAGGAGCAAAACGACTGATCGTCCAGACAACCTACGGCATTGGCGACTCACGCGGGCGTCTAAGTCTCAGTTGGGCGATTGCATTCTCGCTGCTGTTGGCACCGCAAATCAAAGACCACGAACGGCAAGAACTTATCACCCGCGAAAGCGGCTTGGATTGGACCTTGGTCCAGCCAGTTGCACTCGTCGAGGCCGTGGATCGCCCCGCGTTCGCATCGGTCACAGCCGAGGTCAAGAGCATGAAAGCCACGCGGGCGCAGGTTGCGCAGGTCATCTGTGACGCGGTGGACGGGGCGTTTTCAGGTCAAACCGTGGCTGTCTCGTCGTAGCTGGGACCGCTGATTGGTTTTTCAAGGTCAGTGAGTTTCATCAGGGGCATCGCCTGTGAGGTGCAAAATCCGTCGCCTCAGACCGCGTCGTTTTGCAGCGGTTCCCTGTTGCCTGCTGCGATCAACTTTTCAGACACCTTCAAAGGGATACGCCAGCGGCTCGCTGTGCGAGCGCGTCGCCACCTGATCGCTTCGCCCACACTCGCAACGGAGGAGCCGAAATACTCGTTCGCAGCAACACCCTCCAACACTCTCGCAGGAGCCATTGGAATCCCACCCGCACTTCCATGAAACACGCTCGCAGTCCCGGCACTACTTCGACCGCCCGGATCGGCACGGGAGGCCCCGATGACCAGGTCACCAAAACCATCGCCGTTCACATCCCCCACACTCGCAACGGAAATGCCGAAAGTATCGTTCGCAGCAACACCCTCCAACACTCTCGCGGGAGCCATCGGGATCCCACCCGCGCTGCCATGAAACACGCTCGCTGTCCCGGCAGCAGCACGACCGCCCGGAGAGGCACGGGAGGCCCCAACCACCACGTCGTCAAAGCCATCGCCATTGACATCAAGATGTGCGTTTGCGCTGGTGTCCACGTTGCCCGAGTTGTCTCTAGCGGGGACATGAAAGAGCCACGTTGGGCTGAAGTTTAGACTCGTGGCCATTCCGACGGTCGCACGAAGTCGCCAAAAAACCACGCTGTTTACAGGCAGGGCGCGCGTTAGCCGCGCGGAAGTGCCCACTGCACGAACGCTCTCAATCACCATCGTACAAGCGCGATCGCGACATAGATCCACCAGGGCGCCGTCGGTTCCGGCCGGTAATTCCCAGCGCAAAGTTGGCCGCAGGAGGGCCACATTGCCCAACGAAAGCGGCAGGATTGGACGAGGAAACACTCCCGCCGCGGTGCACTGCGTGCCGAGTCGCTCAAAGCCCGCGTTGCAGGTTGGCGCACAAACACTCATGGAGCAGCTCGCAACGCCGTTTGCCACCGCGGGGCACGCGTTGCCGCACATGCCGCAGTGAGCGATGGTGTTTGTAAGGTTCACTTCGCAGCCGTTCGCGGCGTTGTTGTCGCAGTTGCCGACGCCTGCGTTGCAAGAGGCAACGGAGCATGATCCTGCGTTGCAACCTGGCGTACCGTTCGCAACGACGCAAGCATTTCCGCACATGCCACAATTGGCAAGGTCGCTCTGCCGGTTCACGCAGGTCATCATGGCACCTGCGCCACAAACGCTGTTGGGCATCGGGCAGTCGACGCGACAAACGCCCGCGAGACAGAGCTGAGCGCCGGGACAGGTGGTCCCGCAAGCGCCACAGTTGGTGCGGTCGGTCATCGTGTTCACACACACCGCGCCGCACATCGTTGTGCCCATGTCGCAACTGCATGTTCCTGCTTGGCAGTTACGTCCCATCGGACATGCAGTCCCGCACGCGCCACAATGGGCGTTGCTCGTCTGTAAGTCGACGCAACCCATCAGGCCGCAGGTCATCGTTCCCATCGGGCACACGC
>JANNCG010001107.1:0-3818 GCA_031386385.1 Myxococcales bacterium | reverse complement strand
TCGGCTGCTCGGTCTTGAGTGTCTCGTTTGTGCTCTCATTCTCTTTCGCATACACGTCATGCGCCTCGCTGAGCTCTTTGCGACGAGCGTCCACCGCCGAAGCAAACGCCTTTGCGCTCTGCTCGCTCGGGTTGCGCCGCGCTTCAATCTCTTTTCGCGCCTGCTTTAACAAACCCCGCAACACCGGTCCACGCCTGAATCCCCACGCCCCCGGAAGCCACTCCCACCACCGTGACACCCCGCTGGCGATGATTTCAAGCCACGCGCACAGCTCAATCAGCCGCTTAGCTTCGTCTGTTCCCATCGTGAGCTCACCTTTGTCTTGCTGCCATTGGGTCAACTGTTCCAAAAGCGGGAGGTGCTTCGAAAACTCTTTCGAGCTCACACCATTTTTCCATCCCTGCTCGGCGCAAAGCTCAAGCTCGTGCAGAAGGTCATCGACAACTCCCGCGACGATCAGGTCCGCAACTTCAACACCCGTGCGCTTTTGTTCTGCGTCCTGCGTCTCGGCCTCCTCGGTGCGCTCGCCGTAGGGGAGGGGACATTCACTCAAAAGCGCTAGCTTTTTTGCAAACGGAAGCGCGCTCACCAAGCTAGCAAGAGTAGCGGTGTCGGTCACGAACAATGGGCTGTGGACGTTGAGCGGCTCGGTCTCAAGGGCGCTCAAGGTCCCCGCACTAAGGTCCATGGTCTGCCGGGCTTCGAGGGTTCCGAGCGAGTATTGTCGCACCCAGAGGCGCTTGGACTTGATCGTGGGGGTATAACGTTCAACCACTACATGCCGCCTTCCAGGGAGGGCGTTGTGCACCGACTCGCTCATCTGTTGAGCCTTCTTAGAAAGCTGCTCGGGTGTGGGCTCAGACCACGGCCACAGATGCCACTGAGTGATCTCTTTTTTCTCGCTCGGTTCGCCAAGATGAACGCGTTTGGACAGCGCGCTAAGGTGCCCGCCGACAAGCAACAGGCTCGCGTTGTTGAGAAATCCCTGCGTATTGGCAGCGCTCATGAGAGTGCTCGCCGCAAACGAGCCCACACTTGAGTCAAGCGCGTAGTCAAACACGACCGCGAGGGCAAAGGGTCCCTTGGGGTCGATCACATCCATCGAGCCCTCCAACGTGGTGTCCCACACGGTGCAGACAATCCCGAGCTCTTTGCACAGGCTCTCCCACGCCGCGAGCTCGGTGTGGTCCGTGCGGTTGTTGGTCACAAACACCACCTCGGCACTCTGCCCATCTCGCCGCGGCGAAAACGGCTTTCCCACCCTGATGGTAAAGTCTCGCAAGTGCACCGGGCGAGCGGTCTTGGGGTCATCGAGATACCCAAGCTCTGCGGACAGCTCAAACCGCGCGCTGGTGTACGGTCGTGCGTTGGGTGACAGCGCTACGATTAACTCAAAGCTCGCGATCGCCCGAGCGTCCAGCTGACGCAACACCATGTGCCACCCTTCGTCGAGTCGCGCACGTTTGTGATCTGGCGAAAAAGCGACGACCTCGCCGTCGTAGAGCCCTCCCGAGTATGCACCACCCGCTGCGAGCTTAAAGCGTACGGCCAGCTCGCGCCCCGCTTGAGCATCGCGCCCCAGCGCTTTGAGCGCGATGTTGGTCAACGAAAAGTGCACCCGTGTCGCTTGCCCTGGCGCCATCGAGTACAGCGCGCTGATGTCCGACACTTGTACCGGAAACTGCACCAACAGCTCTCCCGTTTTAGGATCAAGCGTGGACTCAAACGCTCCAAACCGCCGGTTCACTGCCGGAAGCGCACACATCAAGTGAATGCTCTCGCGCTCAGCGAGCGGCTTAGCCGGCCCCAGCGGTTGGTGCTCGTGGAGCGAAAACGTGAGCTCTTTGTCCGCAAACGTGTAGCTCTCACCGGGCGCGATCGCGCGGGGGAGGGTGAGTGTCTGCTGGTTTTCTGCGGCGACCCAGCGCCCTTCAACCACACCAATCACGATGTCGTGATGCTTGGGCGTGGGCATCTTTCCGGTGTTTTGGACTGTGAGCTTTGAGACGATCACTTTCTCGTGGGGCTCGTACACACCGTCTCGATTTTCGCTGTCGTGCTGATACCCCGTGACGGCCAAATCGTAGCGATCTTCGTACTGAGTCACGCGGCCCTTATCGTCCTCAACCTCGATGGCGAACCGCCCAGCACGTCCCGTTGCGCCGCTAGTCAAAAACGCGGATCCATTGCGCCCGCGATCACCCGATGCTCCGTGTGATCCGCCAGAGTTTGAATAGTAGTTCGTTGTGGTGTGTGTCTGTCCCTGCGAGTCGGTGCTGGTGCTGGACTCACTCCAAGAGTACGAGCTTCCGCCGCTGCCGCCTGCGCCCCCTTCGCCGCCGCGACCATTGCTCCCCGCAGTCCCTCCGGCGCCTCCCCGCACATCGAAGCGCCCGAGCATAAGCAAGTGCGTGTCGTGCTCACTGGTTCGTACAATCACCTCTCCGCCCGCGCCTCCCGCTGCACCCGAAGTGCCATCAGCGCCGTTGCCTCCGTCGCCGCCTCGCCCGCCCGATGAGCCTGAGCTATATCGTGTGGCGTCGCTGCCATGCGAGCCAGTGTGTCCGTCGCCACCGTTGCCACCATTGCCGCCATCGCCGCCACGTCCACCGATCGCGATGAGGTCCACGGTGCCGGCGCGCTCAAAGTTGACGAGCTGTTTCACGGGACGCTGACGTCCATCAGCGTCTACGATTGTGCCATCGAGAGCTGCGAGTGTGGGCCCCGTCCCGGGCGCAGACGCCAGCTTGACGCGAATCGTTGAGGCGGGACGTCCAGGCCCTGCTGACCCTGCTGGATAGCCGTGCCCGCCATCATCGCCGCTGCTGTTGCCAGCGAAGCCAGCAGCCCCGTGTGCGCCGTTGGGACCTGCAAAGCCGGTCGCGTCTACGAGCGCGAGTGGCCCCGTCGGTCCGGTGTGGGTGTCTGCTTCGTGCGGTGAGTCGCCTGCGATACGAAAGACCATCGCGCGAAGCGTACATGATTTGGCGTCGCGTTAGACTGTCCCGCTCGTCGCCTTCAACGGCGCCGACGGAATTAATTCCGTCCAAACGGAATCGAATCCGTTTTGGCCGTCTTCATCGCACCGTGCGTCCCCTCACTTAACGCTTATTCACGAGCTATTTGGATCACTGGGCACTACGTCTGCGGTTCAAAGAAGAGGTCACCTATGTCGTTGTATGGAATGTTTACGGGTAAGGGCAAGACTGGTTTTGGCTACTCGTCCACCGCTGAAGACGTCACCGAAGGGCTCTCGCTCGAGGGCAAGACGATCTTAATCACCGGCTGCAACTCGGGCCTCGGCCTCGAAGCGATGCGCGTGCTCACCAAGCGTGGCGCTCACGTCGTGGGGACTGCGCGCACCGAAGAGAAAGCCGCGGAGGCCGGACGGTCTGTCGGCGGAAAGACAACTCCCATCGCATGTGAATTATCTGACCCTAAGTCAGTAAGAGCGTGTGTTGCTGCGGTCAAAGAGAAGGGCCTGCATCTCGACGCGATCATCGCAAACGCTGGGATTATGGCGCTGCCGAAGCTTGAGACCGCGCACGGATACGAGCTGCAGTTTTTCACCAATCACATCGGGCATTTTATCTTGGTGACGGGCTTGCTCGACTCGCTGACGGACGCTGGCCGCGTGGTGATGCTCAGCAGCTCTGCGCACACCATGGCTCCAAAAGCTGGGATCGAGTTTGACAACTTAGACGGCAAAAAGAGCTACTCTGCTTGGGGTGCCTACGGTCAATCTAAGCTCGCCAACGTGTTGTTCGCCAAAGAGCTGGCCCTGAAGTTTAAGGGTACCAAAAAGACCGCGAACGCCG
>JANNCG010001104.1:0-2938 GCA_031386385.1 Myxococcales bacterium | reverse complement strand
TGACTCTAAATCCGAGGAGAAAAAGGGCTAAATCATGAGTGATACAACGACAGCCTCTGCAAAGGGCGCACTCAAAGGCGGGATCTCTACGCCGCTGCTCAACACGCTAACCATCGCTCAGCGAGAGTTTCGCGCGTACTTCAACGGTCCCATGGGCTACATCGTGGTCGGCATGTTCACGTTGTTCTTGGGCCTGCTGTTCTTCTTCTTGTTTGGTACGTTGGTGCTTCGTCGCGCCACGCTCCAGCCCATGTTCACCGCGATGTCCGCGTTGCTTCCATTGTTGTGCGCGGCGCTCTCGATGCGCTCGTTCAGCGAAGAGCGACAGCGTGGGACAATCGAGCTGCTCATTACGCTTCCCGTTCGCGACTCAGACGTCGTGGTTGGAAAGTTTATTGGCTCTCTCGGCGTGTTGGTCGTGACGCTTCTCGCAACGCTGACCTACCCCATCGCAATCTCGAGCATGGGAGATCTGGACTCAGGTCCAGTCATCGGTGGCTACATCGGGATCCTCCTCGGTGGTGGCGCTTATATCGCCATCGGAATGGCTGTCAGCTCGTACATGAAGGACCAGCTCAGCTCGTTCTTTGTGACCGCGCTCGTCGGGTACATTCTGTACTTTGTCGACAAAACGCTCATCTTTTTGCCCCAGAGCGTCGCGTCCATTCTTGAATATCTGTCGACGGACTTTCACTTTAAGTCCATCGCACGCGGCGTGATTGACTCGCGCAACGTGCTGTACTTCGGCAGCGTTATCGCGACGGGTCTTTTGATCTCGGCGCGCTCACTCTCATCGCGTCGGTGGAGCTAACCATGGAACGGAAAAACAAAGCCAACTCAGAATCCGTGGCGTTTGTCGCCATCGTGATCGCATGTTTGGTGTTTGCAAATCTTGTATCGATTCGCGCTTTCGGGCGCATCGATCTGACCAAGCGCCAGTTGTTTACCCTCAGCGATGGCACCAAGCGCATTGTGGGAGCCCTTCGTGATCAGATGACGATCACGGTGTACTTCACAGCCAATCAGCCACCGCCCGCCAACGACGACGAGCGGTTTTTGCGCGATCAACTCGAAGAGTATCGCACCGTCTCGCACGGTCGTATTCGCATCCAGTTTGTATCGCCAGACAACGACGAGCGACGCCGCGCAGCAGACGCTGCAGGCTGCTCGAAAAATCCATTGCAGTCCGTGGACCAGCGCGCAGAGCAAGCGACGATTCAAGAAGTGTATCGTTGCGTCGCTTTTGAGTACCTGGGCCGCCGCGAGAAGATCGAGTTTTTGCCACCCGGTGTGCAAGGGCTTGAGTACGAGCTGAGCTCGATCGTGAAGCAGCTGTCCCTCCCAGAGTCCGAGCGTGAGCGCACGATTGGATTCTTAGGCGGTCACGGCGAGCTGACTCCCGAAGAGGGATTGCAGTACATGCCCCAGTTCTTGGAGCAGTCCCGTTTGAACTATCGCACCCGCACCGTGAACTTAAACGGCGGCGCGGACGAGGTTCCAGCGGACATCAAGGGACTGATGATCATGAACCCCAATGCGCAGATCACTGAGCGTGAGCTTCGCAAGCTCGACGCTTACCTCATGCGCGGTGGATCGATCGCAGTGTTCGCTGGTGGCGTCAATTGGCCATCCACCGATCCTGGCAACTCGACCGGAACCGTGGCTGACCACCATCTGAACGATTGGCTCACTGAGTACGGTTTTTCTCTGCAAAATAACGTTGTTCTCGACCCCCGAAGCACCGACGCTGTGGTGCAGTTTGGTCGTCAACGCGGACGAGTTCGATTGGTGTCCTGGCCAGAAATTGCCAGCTTCACCGGTCAGCCAACGGAAGAAAATCTTCGGACCCAAGGTGGGTTGGACCCAGCTTTTCCGATCACCTTTCGTCTCCCTGGTTTCATCACGACGTATCCATCTGAGATTCGAATTGATGACGCGAAGCGCCGAACCGCCGGCGGCAGGCTCGATGTGTTTGCTCGCTCAGGACCCCTGTCGATCTTGCGCACCGACCTGAACTTCGACATCCGCGTGATCATGCAGCAAGGGCAGTCGATCTTCGGCGCCAACGCAGCCCACGGTCCCTACGCTGTCGGCGTTGGACTCGCTGGACCGTTTCGCTCGGCCTTCGCTGGCCGTGCCGAGACCCCTAGCGCGGACGCAGGGGCTCCAGCGGCTCCTGTGACGGGATCCTCTGCGGTGCCCGAGCGATCAACCGATCGCGCTCGCATCATGGTGATCTCATCGGGCAACATGTTCGCTCTGGACACATTGCGCACGATGTTGAGCATGTCCGGCGGTCAGCCTCCAGCAAACCTGATGATGCTCTCGAACACGTTCGATTGGTTGTCACAGGATATGGATCTGCTCGCAGTTCGTGCAAAAGACACGAGCGATCCTCAGCTTCGCGCGGACGTCAGCGACAAGGCAAAGCAGTTCTTCAAGTGGGGCTCAATCGTCCTGCTTCCCGCTGCCATTGCGTTGCTTGGCTTCGCAATTCTCTCTGCTCGTCGCTCACGCATCCGCGGAATGGCGAAAGACTTCAGCCCCCCAAAGGGTAAGGAGCGGAGCAACTAAGATGGAAAAGAACCGTATTTTTATCGCACTCGGTGTCCTCGTCGCCCTCGGTGGAGGCTACTGGTATGTCAACCGTGAGAAGGCCGAAGAGCGTGCTGAATCACTCGCGAATCCATGGCAAGCCATCCAACGAGATCAGATCACACGCTTTGTGATCGATCCCGCGGGTGACGCGCCTGAGCTTGAGCTTGAGAAGCGCGACAACAAGTGGTTTATGAACCGCCCCGGACGTGGACCCGCAGACGACAGCCAAGTGACAAGTATGCTTGGATCGTTTGCAGACATGCACGCAGTGTCCGTTGCAACCACTGAAGGAAGCTCGCACGTCGCCATGGAAGTGGACGCCGCTCACGCGACGCACTTG
>JANNCG010001103.1:0-1555 GCA_031386385.1 Myxococcales bacterium | reverse complement strand
ATAGTGCGTGAAGCTGTCGCGATTGCAGATAAAACAAAAAAGATACAGGTGAAAAGCGATATAGGTCGGCGGCGTCAATTGCGGTGGCTGTGGACTGCTGCGGTACTGTCGGCGATCTTGTCGCTGAGCGCAGCCATTTGGGTTGCAGTGAGATGGTGACGATTCGCGTAGCCTGCTGAGATCGAAATTGGGCAGTGTCAACGTGTGTTTCGAACACGATAGTTCATAGGATTGTCTCGTCTGTTGGATGTGGTTCGTTAGCATTTGCACCACCATCGGGGAGTCAGCGAATTCTCGTGATTCGTTCGGCTCGGTAGACGGTTGCTTAAAATTTGTTCATGCGGTGTCTGGCGAATGGTTGCTCACGCAAGCAGAGCCGCGACAGAGGGCACGGAAGCTGGGCTCGCGATTCTGTCAATCCACCGCTCAAGTTGCTCAACGCTGGTGCATGACGCGATCCGGAGCGCTTCATCCTCACTCGGAATCAACTCACGAAGACGCAACAGCTTCATCACCGTTCTCGTGAGCGTTTCGATCTCGCCTTCGATCTTGCCTTCGATCTTGCCTTCGATCTTGCCTGCGGTAAGGCCCTCTCGCTTTGCGAAGTCGATGATTCCTTGAGCGGTCATCTCAGTCATACGATACCGGTCGTACTCTTCCCACTCACTCTCGGTGAAACCGGCGATTTTCGCCACACCGAGGGCTGCTAATGTTGCTTCTTGGTGCAACACGGTTGGCACTTCTTTTAGCTTCGCTGCGTGACGAAAGACATACGCCCATTCTTCAGTGGGCGTCGACGGGATCGCGGTCAACGAGAACTTGGGCAGCTCAACGAAGACATATTGAACCTGCGACAGAGCCTCGCGGCCTTGGGTCGTCTCGCGCATCCGCCACCGGCTCACCAACGGAACCTTCGCCTCTCCCTCTTTGTCAGGCCACAACTCGAAGTTGCAGATTGAGACAGCGAACACGTCGTGCAACTCGCGGTACTTATCGCTTGATTCTAGCTGACTTACGTACGCCTTGCTGGCGTTGTAGACGACTCTTTTTTCAAAGTCCTCGATGTTAAGGACCTGCATTTCGACGACGAAAATGCTCCCCGATTGGTCCTCGCACTTCACATCCACAATCGTGAACTTCATCGTTTCGATCGTCGGACGCTGTTCTTCGCGCAGAAAGCTCACGGATTTAATTCTCGCGTCACCTTCACGCGCGAGTAGGTCATTGAGGAGGGCGATGAGCAATGGCTTGTGCGCTTCGGTGCCGAAGATTCGTTTAAAGACGAAGTCAGTTTTCGGGTCTGCGTAGAGCGGTCTCATACTGTTGTTTGTCGGCGTGGTCATTGTATTGCCTGATCGCGATGATGGCCATGGGTTGTTTGGTTTTCGGGTTGAGGGCCCGTCGTAAGAGTCATTATTTGCAAATTGCAAACCTTGATCCAACGCGCTCGCTCGTCAGGCGAGTCACGGTGTGCAGCGAAACACACTAATTTTGCCGCTTTCTAGAGCCTCCCCCTGGCGGTCTAACTGACGGCCGCCCTGGGGCGCCCGGGCGG
>JANNCG010001081.1:0-2445 GCA_031386385.1 Myxococcales bacterium | reverse complement strand
GATCGAGAAGCGAATCGCAGAGGTTTCTGCGATGCTGGGACTCGACCCTCTTCTGCACCGGATGCCTCGGGACATGTCCGGAGGGCAACGACAGCGTGTGGCGATGGGCCGCGCGATCGCCCGCCGACCGTCCATTTTTCTCTTCGACGAACCGCTGTCCAACCTAGACGCCTCTTTGCGCAATCAAGTACGCGTAGAGATCAAAAAGCTTCACGCGACTCTCGGGGCCACGATGGTTTACGTCACGCATGACCAAGTTGAGGCGATGACGCTTGCGGACAAACTTGTGGTGCTATCCGCGGGCTCGATTGAGCAACAGGGTGCTCCGCTTGAGATTTATGAGCGCCCAGCTTCGAAATTTGTTGCTGGTTTTTTAGGGTCCCCAGCGATGAATTTTGTCCAGTGCCGTTTAGAGACAGGCGCAGAGGGTGACTGGTTCGCGTGTGCCGAGGGGCTTCGAGTGTCCGTAGACCCGACTGTGTTTGCTCTTCCTAAGCCGGGGAGCTCGGTGACGCTTGGACTGCGGCCGCAGGACCTTCAGTTGCTGGCAAAGTCCGACGGCACAGCCCCAATCTCGCTTACGATCGTGGTTGTGGAGCCTCTGGGCTTTGAGACCTACGTTCATGGGACCCTCGGTGCCGATCCGTTTGTCGCACGCATCCACTCAGAGCGCAGCGATCACCTCCCGAAGCGAGGAGACGTTTTGAAGCTCTCGGCCCCACGAGAGTGCGTGCATTTGTTTGCAGATGAGTCAGGAAAATCCCTAAGAAAAGTGCATCTCACGTCAGAAGTACCACCCGGAGATGCCGGTCGTTGAGCAGGATCTCATCCCGTATCTGCAGCATGCGGATCGTTCCGATCATAAGCCTCGTTTGCGCGTTGGTGTTGGCGCTGCTCACGCCCCGCTCGGCCACAGCGCAAAGCGTCACGCTACAGTTGTGGCACTCGTATCGCGGCGCAGAACAAGACGCCCTCAACACGATCATCCAAAGCTTTATGCAAACGCACGCGAACATTCGGGTTGAGACCCTCGCGGTGCCGTTTGACGCTTATGGGTCAAAGCTGGAGGCGGCGATTCCGCACGGGCATGGACCGGACGTTTTTATTGACGCGCACGAGCGGTTGTCCAGCTATCGCGATCGACGGTTGATCGCGTCCATCGGAACCACGGCTGACTACCCCGCAACGTTTGAGGTCGGCTCACTTGAGGCCTTCGCTCTTGGAGGTCAACTCTACGGTCTGCCGATGGCCACGAAGTGTCTCGCGCTCTTTATCAACCAAGCGCTTTATCGCTCACTAGGAAGCCCGCCGATCGAGACCCTCGAGCAGCTTCAGCGGCTCAGAGATCGGCTGCCTCCGTCGGTTTTTCCTTTGGTATATTACAGTCAGAATGCGTATTTTCATCAGCCACTTTTGGCGGCTTTTGGCGGCACCCTTTTTGATGCACAGACCGCGCAGTATCGATTTGTGGGATCCGAAGCAGAGCGCTCGCTACAGCGGGTGCAGCAACTGATCGCCGACAGAATTATCCCAGCTGAAGCCGACGGTGCGCAAGTGTCCCAATCTTTTCGAAGCGGTCGCGCACTGGCCGCGATCTCCGGGCCATGGTTTGTGGGCGAGCTTCAGAACAGCGGAGGGACGCCAGTCGAATTTCGCGTCCATCCGCTTCCCACGCTTGAGACCACGGGGCGGGCGATGGAGCCGTTTGTTACAGTCGAGGGAGCTTTTGTTTCAGCGCAAACGACCCATCGGACCGAGGCGATGCTCTTAGTCCAGGCATTGGTGGCGCCAGCGGCTGCGCTGATTCGCGCACAGATAGGCCGCCAGATTGTCGCAACGAGCACAGCGTGGGAGATCCCGACTCTGCAACGAGACCCCGTGCTGCTCGTGTTTCGCAACGCTGCACGGCAAGGCCGAGTGATGCCCACGCATCCGTCGATGCGCTTGGCGTTTGAGCCCGCGAACCAAGCGATTCGTCGGGCCCTTCGCGACCCTACGAGCACCGTCGCGGCGCTCAACTCTGGCGTTCGTCGGTATGCGCTCGCGACCCGGACGCCACCTGAACGTAAGAGCCCAACGCTGTTTTTGCTCCTCCTCGGAGCGATCATGATGACTGTTACCTATCGGGCTGTTCAGCGCGCCCGAGATCCGGACTTTCGACGAGAGCTGCGCGCGTCGGTCCCAGCCTATCGGTACGTCACCCACGCGGTCTTAGTCCTCCTTTTGCTCGTGGTGATCCCGCTGACCATCGGGGCCTTCACATCACTCTGTGCGGGACGCAACGGCGAACTGTACTACGTCGGGCTCTCGAACTATTGGCAGATCATGACCGCGAGCGGTGCGGACCTGTTCGGGAGTGGTTCGTTTTACTTTGTTCTACTCGTCAACATTCTTTGGACCGTCGCGAACCTGTTTTTGCATCTCTCAATCGGCGTAGCACTTGCG
>JANNCG010001062.1:0-3408 GCA_031386385.1 Myxococcales bacterium | reverse complement strand
TGGAGATGTTGACGGTGATGGATTTGGGGATTTGGTGGTGGGCTCGCCAACGGATATGCGTGCAATGGTCATGACAGGGGCCGCAAGAGTCTACTTCGGAGGCGCAGGGATGATGGGATTTAATAGCAGACCCGCGGTCGTTCTAGACGGACGCGCGGACGGCGACCAGTTTGGCACCTCTGTTGCGGGAGGAGGCGACATCAATGGCGATGGCTACGGAGACATCATCGTGGGTGCGCCGTTTGCCGATCCGATGACTGGTTTGAACGCGGGGACAGCTTCGATTTATTATGGCAACATGATGGGAGTGTCGATGGCTCCCGCACGTGTTCTCGAAGGACCCAACGCGGGAGCAAACTTCGGCAACGCGGCGAGCATCGTTGGCGACATCGATGGCGATCGGTTTGCAGATGTCGCGATCGGCGCTCCTTTTGCTGCGATGGGTGAAGGGATGGTGTATGTCTTTTCTGGCGGCGCGGGGCTACACATGGTTCAGTTGTTGGGTGCGCCGAGAAGCACAATGGCATTTGGCGTGGTGCTGGCCAGTGCCGGGGATGTCAATAACGATGGATTGGCTGACTTGCTTGTAGCCGCTGACTCCATTCTACGAGCTGGCGCGGTCACAGTGTTTCAATCGGATATGGGAAGGTACTCCAGCAACCGCCTCACCACAGAATTGGGCGGCGCTACGCTGAGGAATCAATTTGGATTTTCGGTTGTTGGTGCGGGCGATGTGAATGGCGATGGTTTTGGGGACGTCTTGCTTGGAGCTCCTGGCGAGCTCGCTGGCAGCGCACTCTTGTATTTCGGCGGCGCAATGGGTCCCAATCCAATGCCCTCACGAACAGTGAACTCCGTGCCACCGCTTCTGCAGTTCGGTGTTTCTGTGGCGCAATGGACAGAAGATCGAGCGTCGAGAGCTCATTGGCACGCGTCGTTCACTCCTTTCACGCGCGTCGATCGGGTCGAGCAAATGTGGCAACAATCTCTTTCGTTGGTGGCGTTGTGAAGTTAAATTATTTGTTTTTATTAATATTGCCCAAAAAATGTGTACGTATGGGTAAAAGTCTTGCGTTGATTGCATGTGTCTTCTTGCTGCCCAATCTTGCAACCGCCCAGGCGACACAAGCCCCACAGCCTCCCGCCCAGCAGGACCCTCGTGTGCTCTTTGAGCAGGGGAGGACGGCGATGGAGCAAGAGCGCTACGCAGATGCGATCGCCCCCTTCGAGCGCTCCTACGCGCTGCGTCCTTCTCCCGTTGTGCTGTACAATCTCGCGGTCGCCTATCGGGCACTGGGCCGAATGCGGGACAGTATCCAGTCATTTGAGCGGTATCTTGAGAGCCCCTCTCGAACGGCCACCCCAGCGGAGCTTCAAACGGTGCGCGCAGAGGTAGCCACCATGCGTTCTCGGTTGTGCGTGCTTACCGTGGTACTCACGCCCGCAGAGACTCAGCTTCGGATCAACGGCCGCGCAGAGACCGTGCAAAATGGAACCCTCTCGCTGGATCCCGGCGCGAACGTGATTGAGCTTTCCGCTCCGGGGTATGAGCCACAGCGGGTGACATTGACCCTGCGGCAGGGTGGGCGCGAGACGCTTACCCGAACGATGGCGCGAGAGGTGACCACTGGGCATGTGAGCATCACCACCAGCGATCTCCGCGCTGTGATCTCCATTGATGGTGCACAGGTGGGTACAGGCTCAGTGGAGCAAGACCTCGCTCCGGGCGAACATCGAGTGCTTGCTGTGAGCAGCACGAATCGCAACGAAACGCGCACGGTCAACGTGCTGCGGGGTGGACACAATCGGCTTGAGATTTCTTTTCCGACCACACGGGGTTTGCCTGGATGGGTCGTACCTGTGGCCATCATTGGCGGGGCTGCGGTTGCTGGCGGTGCTACGGCTTTAGTATTATATGCAACCACGCCGCGACCCTATGAGGGCACCATGAATCCCAACGGGTGGTTGGGCAACGTGATGGAAATGGGCGGGCCGTAATCCAATGCGCATGAACGACACTCGACCGTCCCGCTCACTTCGATGTTCTGCTTGGCTCTCCACGGCGTTGATTGCCGTGCTGAGCACGCAATGTGCGGCACAGACTCAACTGGTAATAGAAGTTCCAAGTGATATTACGCCCGAGACGGATTTGCAATCGGTGAGCATTCGAGTGTCGCGGTTGGATGCGATGGGACAGGCATTGCCGATTCCGATCACGGAGCAGACAGTGCAGATTGGGCAGCGTGCGACGGATGGCAAAAAGACAATCCCGGTGAGCCTTGGGGTGTTTGCTGCGAAAGGTGATGATTCGCGCAGAGTGCTTGTGACGGTGAGTGGTCGAAGACGGAGTGGTTCAGAAGCGCTGACGAGCGCTGTGGTGGCGTTTTTTCCGAATAAGACCGTATTTTATACGCTGTATCTTGCCGGAGCGTGCACTCCCGCAGTGAGCGCCCGGTGCGAGGCACAAGGGCAAGCTTGTGGAAGGGAGGGCTTTTGTGTGGACCGCATTCGCACGACCGCAGAAGTCCTCGAAAACGGAATGCGTCGCGAAGTGCCAGTTCCCTCGGGCACCAATGGTTCTGATGCAGATGTGCCGAGCACCGATGCAACGATGGATGCGATGGATGGGAGCGAGAGAGATGTGCCCTCCATGGATGTGCCATCATCAAGAGATGCTGCGATGGACGTCGGCGATCTCGGAGTGCCGCGTGATGGCGACTTACCAGAGGATCCGACCATTCCCATTCCTCGACTGATTGCTCCGATGAGCACTAGCATGGTGAGCAGTCGTCAAGTCACATTGAACTGGGAATTGACTGCCCCTGCGACTGGTGCTCGCGTCAAGATCTGTCGTAATCGCGTATTCGCTGATCCTTGCCTCACACCCGTGCACGTCGTGGGGACAACGACAACTGTGACGATTCCCGATGGTGAGTGGGGATGGTATTATTGGTCTGTCGCAGGGACGACGGAGAGTGGGGTTGGCGGTCGCTCAAACATTGTTTGGCAGTTTTGGGTACGCCCACAAAACGCGAGGATGCACACCGATACGGTTTTTGGGAGTCCCGTGAATTTCAACGGTGATCAATATGCAGACCTCGCGGTGGGCGCACCGGGAGGGGTCCGTACCGGAGCCGTCGCAGTCTATTACGGCATGGGAGCTGATATTTCGCCAGCCCAAGTGCTGAATGGAACGGTGGCCGGCAATCCCATTGGAGCAGCGGTTGCGGGTGTCGGCGATCTGAATGGTGATGGCTATTCAGAGCTGGCAGTTGCCTATGCCAACACTGGACAAGTGGACATTTATCGAGGCAGTGCTGGAGGGATCATTGCTGGACAATTTTGGACCGTTCCAGGAGCCGCGGGCCCTCGGACGACCATCGCTTCTGCTGGAGATGTTGACGGTGA
>JANNCG010001048.1:0-3537 GCA_031386385.1 Myxococcales bacterium | reverse complement strand
GCGCCCGGTCGGTCCACATCGCGGGCAAAGCCTCTGACCCCGGAATATGCGCCATATTGGCAAAAGCGTCGTCCCAATCCCTGATCGTCACGGAACCCCATCAGGTCCTGTTGCAGCTGTCGATGTTGTTGGACCCAACGGCGGTGCGCAGGACTTTTTGCGCGAAATAGTTCATCTCGTTGGTGGTCTTTGAGCACGAGAAGATCCCCACTGAAGAGCCGCCGTGCGTGTCGCGAACTTTTGCAATCGCAGTCGCGGCGCGGTCAAGAGCGTGGTCCCAGCTCGCCTGAACGAGCGTTGAACCATCACGAACCATGGGGTGTAACAAGCGGGTTGGCATCGATCTAGGGTAGCGTAACTCTCAGCCAAAATGCGCAAATTCAATGGGATTTTGCGACACGTTCGCGTGCGCGATTGGCGCTGTCCTCCCGGTCACTGCACAGAGACGACTAAGGCTTGTTATCGACCGAAAATTCTATTACATTAATCGCGTTTCTAAAAGTTAGTGCAAGCTGCACATAGATCACGAGTGGTGTCTATTGTGAGGATATTTGCACAACAAAATTACAGTTGAACCATTCATAACGAGCTCATTCAATGATCAAACATAGTATTTTTTTGGTATTTTCTAGTGTTGCAATGTTTGCCTGTGGCGGCCCAGCACCAGCGGCCGACTCTGGGACGCCGGTTGACACCTTCATCCCTCCGTCCGGTGACGCTGCGACTGGCCCAGTTTGCACATCCATTTCAGGCGAGTTCGCGATGACTGGCATGAAGACGGACCCAGACAACTGCGCGATGCCTGCAGCGGGTCCGACCATTATGGGTACCCTCACCATCTCAAACGTCACGGCAACAGGCTTTGACATGTCCATCCTCCCCACAGGCGCGATGATGCCAGCGACATGCACCGGCAACCTGAACGGCACAACCTGCGTGTTCATGGGTCAGTGCGCCGTCCCTGGCGAGATGGGCGCGCAGTCTCCGGTGACGTTCACGATTTCGAACAACGCAGTGACAGGAAGCATCGTGATTGGCGGCGACGCCATGTGCCGCACCACCTATCGTGTCAGTGGTACGCGCAACTAACGTCGACAACCCGATTGAAGCTCTGACAGCGAGTTCTCGGGTAACCGCTTAGGGGACTCTCGCCACCGCACCCACCGACGGAAGCAAGTAGCTCCCCGAGTTGCTCGTCGTAAACTTGATCGCTCGCACCACCAAACGTACCCCTGGCGCAAACGCGATCATTGAGACAAAGTTGGTCCCAGCGATCGGCGCAGCGGTCAGGCGCACGACCCCCGCAGCGGTGCTCTGGTACACGTGATAGCCGTCAATCCCGGCCTCCACCGACGCTGCCCAACGCGCTTCGACACGCCCAGCATTGTTGGCGAGAGTCAACCCCGTAGGTGGCGCAATGTACTGCATTCTAAGTGACGGATCACCCATCAGCCCCAAATGCGAGTTTGCCGTGGACGCGACGTTGGACCCCAGCGGACTGTACAGCATCGTTGCCTTGTTGTTCATCGTGCGCAGGGCACTGAAGCCCAGCGTCTGTCCCATCGCCATGGGGTGAAAAAACCACTGCAGCGCGTTGTATGCGTTTGAGAGAGCATCGCCGCTGGTCAGCAGCGAACGAAGAAAGTTGTCCTGGCAGTTAAACTCGCCCCAGTAGCTCCCGATGGTGTGGTTAAACACTCCGCCCCAGCTGGTGTTAGCGACAGTCTGTGTCGACCCCACCACGCCGTTGACAGAGCCATTGCAGCCCGCGCCGAAGTAGGATCCAAACGCAAACGCGTGGCTCTGGCCGTTCAATATCGTAAAGCTAAACGTGGCACTTCGGTTGTCTACGGCAATGTTGCTGGGACCCACCAGACCTGCGTAGGTAGACCAGGCGCCCACGCCGGTGGCATAGCCAGACTCGCCTAGGCCGTCTTTGATAAACGCTCGAACCGTCGCCGCACGCTGCCGGATCTTGAAAGCGTGCGCTTTGTTTAGATAAGCGCGCAACAACGCCAGCTCAGTGCCCGCGATGGCAGGCAAATTGCTCATATCCACACGACCGACCTCGAGCTCAAGCGTGGAGGGAAAGTCCCCGTTGCAGAACGTATTCATCGCTGAGGGCGCGTCGGTGAGCAGCGCTTGCTGCGGGTTGTTGGTGCAGCCGGCGTTGTTGTTCCACATGCTGGTAAGCTCGCCATAGTAGCCATCAGCGCTCATCAAGCGGTTGGCGTGACCGTCGGGATTGTTGTTGCCCGCGTAGGCGACCGGAACGTGACCCAGCAAGTATACCGCACGAAGATCCGGTGACATTCCGCTCAGGGCGATGAGGCTATTTCGCACCGAAGCCGGGGTCGCGTTGCGAGCCACCGGCTGCACAACGGGGATCCACCCATCGCCGTACAGGTCGTCTTGCAGCGTGTTTAGCTCTGCCGCGAGCATCGGCTGCAACGACGAGTCCACAACAATGGCGATGCGTCCTTGATAGCCGTCGATCACCGCGCGAATACCCGAGACGACATATCCATAAGCGGTCCCGAGTGCAGTTGTTAGCCTCACTCGGTACTCATAGAGCGTCCCGGGGACGGCGGTCGCGTCCGTCCACTCCGAGGCCATAGGCGACGGGTTGGCGATCGGAGCACCCCAGTTTGTTGCAGCCAACGGCTTGCGATCAATCGACACGGCGGTCACCGCGCGGCCCATCACCGTCGCCCATCGCAGAGTGATCGCCGAGGGGCTCTCTTGCGCAACAGCCCACACTTGCGCCGTCCGCGCTGAAGCATAATACGAGGGAATCACCACCGCCGGCGAAGGCGGCACATCCAACGGGATCAGCACGTCGGGGCGCGACGTAACATCGATTCCGGAGGGAATATCCACTCCGTTCAGCACGTCCCGCATCCCGGCATCGCGCAGAGAATTGCTCGCATCAATAGCCAAAACATCTATAGAATTAGAGCTATCTTCCCGAGACATTCCGTCCATCAGTGTGTTTGCGACATCGACCGTCGAGTCACCCAATCCCGAGTCTGTCACCAGGTTGGCTCCGTCCCCCACCCCATCCCTCACGGCGCTGTCGGGCGATCCTCCGCCTCCACAGGCGCTCAAGACCAACACACAACAGGCGGACGCAAATCGAGGATGGGTGAACATTTCGACGCCAAAAATACGATATTGGGCGACAGTTGCGTGCAGAAAAATCCCCTCGTCTACAAGGGTGGCCGAAGGACGGAAGCAGCAGAGGAGTCTCGGGGTTCACTTAACAACCCTCAGGGTGTACCGTGCGTCACGATGGCAAATCGACTACTGGCACTGTGCACGACACTCAGCGCGCTGACCCTCTTTTTTGCGGGATGCACCGAGGGCGACGCCCCAACCAGCGACGCGCAGAGCAACCGCGATGCAACACGCGACGGCACCAGTGCGATGGACGGGACGGGCAATACGATGGATGTTCCGTCGCCGATGGACGGCGGCTCACCATGTAGCCGCGCGCGGCGAAGGCGTTGGCGAGGAACGAATATTCGGTGTGCTTGA
>JANNCG010001077.1:0-1701 GCA_031386385.1 Myxococcales bacterium | reverse complement strand
GTGGCGGTGGCGTTGTTGGTTGTGCGCGCGGGGTTTGTCCGGGACACGCAGATCACGTTGATCTCGAAGATTGAGGTCCCGGACGATGAGATTGTGAGCTCGTTTATCTCGCGCAGGTACGCAGTGGGAGAGAGCGATTTTGCTTCTAAAACACGAATCCCCAACGAGATCGTGGTGGCGGTGTTGCCCGAGATGGCCGAGGGGTTAGCCGCGTTGTTGACCGAGCTCAAGGGGACGAAGGTCGAGATCTTGGTTCCTAAGGCGGGGCGCAGGTCGCAGCTGTTGGCGATGGCGCATCAAAACGCGCAGCACCGGTTTCGCGAGCGGCGTGTGGTCGAGAAGAGCGCAGAAGAGCACGCAGAGGCGCTGCAAGAGCGGCTGGGGTTGCTCAAGGCACCGCGGACGATTGAGTGCGTGGACATCTCGCACCACCAGGGAGCAGAGACCGTCGCGGCGGTTGTGTGTTTAGAAAACGGGATCCCGAAGAAGCGCAACTACCGGAGCTTTCACATTCAAACTGAGTCCAGCGGAGATGACTACAAAGCGATGCTTGAGGTGCTCACGCGAAGATTTAAGCGGGGTAAGAATAACGAAGCGGGGTGGGAGTTTCCGGATTTGTTTATGGTGGATGGTGGGCGCGGACAGCTGGGGATTGCGCTCGCGGTGCTCAAAGAGCTCAACATCACAAACCTCGCGGTGTGCTCGCTCGCGAAAGAGCGAGAGAACGTCGCTGGGGATAAGCTGGTGGATCGCGTGTACATGCCGAACCAGAAAAATCCCATCAACATTGATCGGCACCAAGCGGCGCTCGTGATGCTCGCGCGAGCGAGGGACGAGGCGCATCGGTTTGCGAACAAAATTCGTGAGGACTTACATCACCGTCGGCGACTGTCCAGTGAGCTCGATAAGCTCCCCGGGATTGGGACAAAATCGCGCGTGGCGCTGCTGAAGCACTTCGGTAGTTTGGATGGTGTGCGCGATGCAGCGATGGATCAGTTGATGCGGGTAGAGGGCATCAGTGAGCCGAGAGCGCGCGCGGTGTTTGAGTACTTTCACGGGCGAAAAGAGTGAGTGGGAGGGGGGGTAGGTCCTGCGCAGAAGCAAGACTTCCGCGCAGGGGCCTTCGCGCAGAGCGCTCAGGAAGCCCATCGTCATTGGCATTCCTCAGGGTTGGTGGGGGATGCTCTTGTCGTATCAAAGTGTTCGATCGCTCAACTACACTTGAACTCGCACAAGCCGCGAGATTCTCCTTTCACACGCACCGTAAGCGTAACGCGCACAGACGCGCTCGCGAATTGGTCCCAACTGAGTCAGCAGCAAGAGGCCGATGCTCAAAGAGCGGCCCAAGCGAGCGAAACTCTTCGACGCCACAACCGTGAAGAATGGCAGTTTAAGCAATCGCTGCTTGAACTGCAAAGGCTTGGCGAGTCGAGACCCACACTTAATCGAGAGAGATTTGAGTCAGCCACTGAGTTCCACCAACGCGAGATTCAACACGTCCAGCAACTCGTGACCGAGCGCCGACAAGCGGCAGCGGAAGCGGAACGGGCAGAGAGAGAATCAACGGCAGGCAAACAACGAGCGGCTCAGGAGCAGCAATCGCAAGAAAAAACGCGAGCACGTGAAGAACACGAACGTCTTCAAGAAGCACACAAATCCACCGCAGCATTCTTCTCCGAGTTGTCCGAAGGCGCAAAAAAC
>JANNCG010001043.1:0-13615 GCA_031386385.1 Myxococcales bacterium | reverse complement strand
GCATGAGGGTTTTGGCATGGGAATTGTGGCTTCACTTGACGCGCCCGTGGCATTAGAGCTTTTGGTGGAACGTGTACGGAATGTAATGCATTCGCCCGTTCGGTACAGCGTCGGGAAGCCAGATGTGGTGCGGCGTGTGGCAATTGTTGGTGGCAGTGGTGCATCGTTTATTGATGATGCCCTTCGCGCTGGCGTGTTTGATGTGCGCGGCACTTGAGCGATTTGAGCGGTTTAGTCCCTATTTGCTCTGGATTGTTCTTGGTATTTCGGTGCGCCCGTTTTTCTCGATGACTGAGGCGATGCTGAGTGCCATCCCCGCGCTTTCGCACTCGGGTGCCGCAGCGATCGCCGCTGGGTGGGCGGGTACTGCCTTGTGGACCTTTGCTTCTGTGTGGGCAGGGCGACGGATGGGACGCTCGCTCCCTGTGACTCATGTTCCACTCGCGATCACTGGGATCGCCATGGGGATGCTGGCTGCCAACATCGGTGGAAACCTAGCAGCCAGCGCCCAGTTTGCCCCCTGGCGCGAGCTCTTGGGTACGCTGTTGCGCCTTGTGCCTCGTACGCTCGCCTTGTCACTCTTGATCGCGTTGGTGTCCTATCGCCGCTTGAGCTTTGGACTCCTCCTTGCGGCCTTCTCGCCGTTTGTCATCGTGGCATCGGACCGCGTGATCGCTCGCTTTCGCCTCCCTAGCGCTCTCGCGATTGGGCTGTTGTTTTCCACGGTATTCATCGCGCTCATTTGGGACGCACGCCGGCGCTCAACTTCGCAGAACTCACCCTAAGCGACCAGGCAACGGTATCGGACCCAGGTGTTTCTTCAACGCCCTCTCAACACTTCCGCCCGCTGCGCGACCTCCACCGCGAGGCTCTCGCTGACCTCTGCTGCGAGGGTCCCATCCCGCCGCTTTGCCTCAATGATTGCGTCAAGATTCAGACCCGCCAACCAATCGCGGTGCGCGTCTTCAAACACCGTCGTGCGCACTCGCTTCGACAAGCCCACAAGCGCGGCCCACTCTGCGTTGATGTAGCTCTCGCGCCCCTCGGCGCTCACAGCGCTCTCATGTAGAACCTGCACCACGCTCCGCATGTCCGCTTGCTCGCTCGGCGCCATCAGCTCCACTCCCACCACCAACAACTCGCCAAACGCTCGCCCATGTTGCCCGAGCGCGAGTGATATCTCCACCCGCTTCGGCGCAAGCGAAGGATCCACCTCACGCGCTCGCTCAACCAGCGGCTCCATCCTTTCACAATGCGCCATTAGCTGTGATTTTAGCGACGAATCAAAATACTTCGTGTACGCACCTGCGCAGCGATAAAGCGCCGCGCTCAACCAATGCAACGCGTGCGATGGCTTCGGGAGGCTCGCTGCGTACGCTTCATCAAGCTCCGCGATCCCTTTGAGACTCGGCCCGCGAGTGGCATAGGATTTCAGCGCGCTCATCGTTAGAAAGAGCACCGGCGCCAAGTGCATCGCTCGCTGTGTGTCGTGAGCATGCGCCTGCGTGATCATCGGCGCGTCGTCGATCAGCGCGCGTACCGCAGCGGGGGGGAGTGCCTGCCGGGCCCACTTTTGGTAGCCGGGCCTGTCGAGGTTGCCGGGGTCTGGCGCGAGGTCGAGCCAGGCGAGTCCATGAAAGGCCAACTCACGCAATAATGGTGCGGGCGAACACAACGGCATGAGTGTATTGATTCGTGCAAAAAGACTGTCTAAAGATCCAACAGCGCGCCGAGGATTGAGAGCGCTGCGCTACCTGCGGTGAGCAGCAGCCCACCTGCTGGCGGTGTAAGTCTAGGAAGAACCTCAGGCTCGCTTCTCCATGTCACCAATGGCGAGCCCACCAGCTCAAGGCTTGAGTCGATGGTCATCTGGGATTGCCGCATCGGGGACAGCGCTTTTTGATTTTTGCGGCGCACTTCTGCGAGCAAAAATACAGTCTCACCTACGCGAAGGCTGTGCTCTTCGATGGTACTCTCGTAGTCGGTCCCTTGGCGCACATAGTCGATGCGAGTGTGCTTGGGATCGAGCTGGATCCGACCGGTCTCGTCCTCGATAAAAAATGGGTGCAGCCATTTTTCTGACCGCATTAAAACGCGTTTTGCGCCGTGAATTCCCTCGCGGACCTCGTAGTGCTCAAGCGCCAGTGCGACACACGGAATCCGGTCGTAGTAGCTCATCTCCGTTGTGGTTGCGACCACGCGTCCCTTGATTTTCACGAACCCGTCACGCGCCGCGCCTATGGTTGTGACGGGCATCGTGGCAAGCTCGCGGGCTTCGCGTACGGTCATCGGACCAAGTTGCGCGCGATAGTGGTTGCCGAGCTGCAGGACAGACGCAACACCGCCAACGAGCGCACCGGCGATCATGGGAGCAAACACTGTACGAACAAGTGTAGTGCGCAACGGGGTCAAGCGCGATGAGGATTTTTCGCCCAACCAGCGGTACATTCCCCGCAATGACCGAAAAGCCTCTCATTTTGCTCTCAAACGACGACGGAATTCACTCTGTTGGCCTTGGGGTCCTCGCGCAAGCCCTCACCGTTCTGGGGGACGTGATCGTCGTGGCGCCGTCAAGCGAACAGAGCGCGACAAGCCATTCGATCACGCTGAATCGCCCCCTGAGGCTGAAAACCATTGGGCCAGGGAGGTACAGCGTGGATGGGTTTCCGGTTGATTGCGTGTACATCGCGCTGCACCATAAGAACCTTCTCCCCCGCAGGCCGACCATCGTTGTGAGCGGAATCAACCACGGACTGAACATGGGCAGCGACGTGTACTACTCGGGCACCATCGCAGCGGCACGGGAGGCGGCGCTTCGGGGCATCGACGCTCTCGCAGTAAGCACCGCAGTTGATGGAAATTTTCACGCCACCGCCGAGGTTGCCTGCATCGTCGCCGCACAGCTTTTAGCGCGCGCCGAAGCCAAGACCGCCACCACTCCCGTCGCCCTGTGGAACCTCAACGTACCCAACGCCACGCCCGTTCGCGGGATCAAAGCCACCCGTGTCGGCGAGCGAATCTACGACGAAATGGTCGAGGTCCGCGCAGACCCTCGCGGACGACCGTACCTCTGGATCGGCGGGCCCACGGTTCGCCACGGGCCGCAAGCGGGAACGGACACCACCGCATTCGACCAAGGATTTGCGAGTCTGACACCGCTGACCATTGATGCCACCCACGATGCTGCGATAAACGAGATGTCCCAATGGTTGACGACAAAGCCCTAAAAGCCCTCATTCGCGATGTTCCGGATTTTCCCAAAGCTGGGATTATGTTCAAGGACATCACTCCTTTGCTGGCAGATCCAAAGGCATTCAACGAGGTGCTTGATCGGATTGGCGAGCATTATTCCAAGCAAAATGTGACCGTGATCGTGGGGATTGAGTCCCGCGGCTTCATCTTCGGAGCGGCACTTGCCGCGAAGATCAACGCGAGCTTTGTGCCCGTGCGCAAGCCCGGCAAGCTCCCCGCAGCGAAGGACCGGGTTGAGTATTCGCTTGAGTACGGTACCGACGCGCTCGAGATGCACAAAGACAGCGTCAAGCCCGGTCAGCGCGTGCTCATCGTCGACGACGTCATCGCCACAGGCGGAACCGTCGCAGCCACCATCGAGCTGGTCCGCATGCAAGGCGGCAACCCGGTTGGTGTTGCGTTTGCGATCGAGCTCAGCTTCTTGAACGGCCGCGCCCGACTCCCTGCCGGGGTCGATTGCTTCGCTGTTCTGACGTACTAAAGCCCGTGTACGTGAGCACTTGTCGCGCAGTATTCGTTAGGATCATTGCAGCAGCGATCGCGTCTTCGTGCGTCGAGCGACAAAGTCATGTCCACCAACAAACCGCTCCTAGCGGTGCGGATGTTTCAATGGTGATCGTTGACGCGTCACCACTACCGCTACCCGCTCAGAGCCCCATCCCGATGGTTCCGCTGGCGTTAGCGAGCGCAGGGACCGCGGGCTCCGCCTGGCTCGCAGTCAGCTCAAACGTTGCAACGCTCGCCGAGGGTACCGCTGTGTCTGGCGACGGTGGTTGGATCGTTTGGCTGGCGCCGCTCAACTCGTCGCGCTACGCGGTCATCATTCGACGCGTGGCCGCAAGCGGAGCGTCCGCCGTCGCGTGGCGGCTAGGTCCCTTTCGAGGACAACCTGCGGCAATCGCGATCGCTTCGCGTCCCTCTGAGGCGCTCATCGCATGGGCAACAAAGCGTGGTCCGGCCGGCATCGAGTTGTTTGTTCAGCGCGTCACGACAACCGCCGAAAGCGCGGGAATCACCACGGCGTTGCTAAACGGTGAGTACCGTGAGACCGCGGCCGATGGCGGGCTGAGCGGCGTGTCGGTCGAGCAAGCGCTGACCATGCGCCGCCGAGGTGAGGGCTATTCGGTGGTCATTCCCGGCCTGCTCGGAGATTGTTATGGGTCTGATGTACACCCGCCCGACAGAGGGCTGTGCGCTCCGTGGCGATGGCTGCGATGGACTGCCGATGATGTCTTTGCCTCCGTCGCGATTGAGACCTCGCTGCGAGATGCAGGCGATCGCGCGTGGATGTTGACCGACGGTGTCCACGGCGAGCCGACCGCGCTTGCACATCGACGAGATGGCACAACCGTCCTTCTGGCGCAGGACGCAGCGCCTCTTGCGACAAACTTGGCACCCGATGCGCGTGTGCTCAGCGCGTGGAACGATGCGGGTATATGGTATGCCGTTTTGTCTGAAAAAATACGGACAGAACGCCGACTCGTGCTCTGGACCTCGCAGTCGGTACCTACCGATGCTGGGACGTTATCTGGCGCGCTTTCGCCCATTGAGAGCGCCACTCTGCGCTGCGCTTCTGGCGAGCCCGAAGTGCTGCTGCGACTTCGCGCGCGACGTGAAATCACCCGATCCGTTCGTGCCGCCGGCGGCTCACTTCTCGTCGCAGCGGTTCAGTCACCGAGACGAACCGACATGTTTGAGCTGCGGGTCGCGGATGCGGGTGCCGCAAATCCATCGACTGCCGAAGCAAACCCCGTTGTTCAGTCTGAGTGGCTCGGCGAAGTGCTGCTGTCTCGCAGACGCGACGGCGCGCTGCAGACACAGCGCTGCGAAGCCAACCGTCTCACTGAACCTGTCCCCTACATCGTCGCGGTACCCTGAGCATGAACCTACAAGCCATTTCAAACTCGCTTCCAGTATGTGATTATCGTCTCTGCACCTCTGCAACCGAGAGCGATCGGCGTGATTTTTCACAGACATTTGGAGACTCTCTCCGGCATCATGGGTTTGCCATTCTCGCACAGCACTCCGTAGAACTGAGCACCCTCGCAGAGGCGTTTGCGTTGTGCGAAAAGTTGTTTTCGCTGCCTCTTGAAGAGAAACAAACGTTCGAGGTTCCTGAGTCCAAAGGCAACCGAGGGTATGTTGGTTTTGGCGGTGAGAAGGCGCTTGGTGCGACGGTGGCGGACCTAAAAGAGTTTTGGCACTTTGGTCAACCCTCGCTCCCCGCCGGCTCGCCGCTCATCGCAAACCGCTGGCCAATGCAGCCAAGCGTGCACACCGCACGTGCAGAATTCACGAAGCTATTTCAGACGTACGAACAGATTGCACGTGGATTATTACGGTCCATTGCGACGTATTTAGATCAGCCAAGTGACTGGCTCGCATCGATGATCGACGGCGGCGACAGTATCTTGCGGCTCATTCACTATCCACCCGTTGCGGCTGATTCACCCACTGGCGCGATCCGCGCGGCGGCGCACGAAGACATCAACCTCATCACACTACTCGCCGAAGGAACCTCTGGCGGCCTCGAGCTCTTGAGCCGTGAGCACGAGTGGATTCCGGTGCAGTCGCTCAAAGGTCAGTTGGTGATTAACGCCGGGGACATGTTGCAACGGGTGACCCACGGACGTCTGCGATCCACTACTCACCGCGTTGTAAACCCCCCAGTGTCACAAGTCGGTGCAGGCGCAAGATACTCGATGCCGTTTTTCACGCATCCTCGCCCCGAAGTACGACTCACACCGCTCGCACCCGAAGCAAACTACACTGGAATTGCGCACACCGAATCAACCGCTGGCGCTTTTTTGCAAGAGCGCCTTGCGGGTATCATTGCGGGCATCACTTCACCCAGAACACCGTAAACGCATCGCCGCCATCAGCGAGGTCTGCCACACGGGATTTTGAAATATGTGGCGAAGCTTCAAGATGCGCGCGCACCGCTGCTTTGAGCGCCCCTGTTCCGTGGCCATGCAGGACAAAGCCGACGGTCTCGCCCGCTCCATAAATTCGATCGATAAACGCATCGACTAGGGCGAGGGCATCGTCCGCGCGCAGCCCACGAAGATCAACCGTGTTGCTGTCCAACCGCATCACCGGCGACTCAAGCGTGACCGGAACATACTTGCCACTTCCGTCCTTTCGTCGCTCGTCGGCATGCGCGCCTACATTGCGATACTTCTCAACTTTGTCAGCTTTTTCACTGAGCGTTGCCTCTTCGATCAAGACCTCAGAGGTGTCCACGTAAAGCTTCATGGGTCCACGACCGACGCGAACTTTGCCTTTTGATGGGACCTCAAGGACATCCAAAGTGGCCCCAAGACGTGCGACGTATACTTTGCGTCCGATCTCGAAATCCTCTGGGTTCGCAGCTCGCCGTACGGGTCCATCTTCGGGTCGTCGCGCGATGGTGTGTGCAAGCTCGCCACCAATTGCAAGCTGCTGAGAGACTTGGTCAACTGCTCGAGCACTGCTTCGAACGTCTTCATCGCTGACCTTCTTTTTACGCATTCGTGCTTCGGCATCGCGGAGCGCCTCTCGCGCACGACGAAGTTGATCCATAAGCTCTCGGGCCTCACGCGAGATCTTTTCTTGCTCACGTGCCTTCTGAAGGTTGCGCTGCGACTCAAGCTCGATGCGAATCTTCTCGGCCTCTTTGCGGTCTTGCTCTGCCGCGTGTCTGGCCATCTGAGCAGCAATATGCTCGTCGTGAATTCGCTTGAGTGCGTCTTCGCGTCCTAGCGATTGCTCCGGGAGCAGCGCCCTGGCGCGATCGACCACCTCTTGGGGAATCCCGTACCTAGTGGCCACCGCGAGTGCGCTTGAAGCACCCGGAACACCCATCGTCACGGTAAACGTCGGCGACATGGTCGACAGGTCAAACCCCACCGACGCGTTGACGAATCGATCATCGCGAACCGCGAGTGTCTTGAGGACTTCGTAGTGCGTCGTGATGGCTGTCGCGGCACCGAGTGATGCCAGCTTCTCAAGCACCGCCGCTGCGAGGACGCTGCCCTCTTCAGGGTCGGTGCCTCCGGCGAGCTCGTCGAGAAGGATCAGTGTTTTTGCAGATGATTCGCCGATGATACGTGACAGATTCGTGATGTGCGCTGAGAACGTGCTGAGCGATCGAGCGAGCGACTGATCGTCTCCGACGTCCGACAACACGGGATCAAACCATCCCACTCTTGAGCCTTCTGCAACCGGCAGCGCTAAGCCCGCTCGAGCCATCCACACCGCGAGCCCGAGGCACTTAAGCGCGACGGTCTTGCCTCCAGCATTTGGACCAGAGATGACCAACACTTTGCCACACTCAACGCGCAGATCATTTGCGACGACGGGAATCCCCGCGAGCTCAAGCAGCGGATGCCTCGCGGCAAGAAGCGACAACTCCGTGGTATTTTCCACAGAAATCGCGATTCCTTTCATCGCATCTGCAAGTCGGACGCTGGCCAAAATCACGTCTCCGCACACCAACGCTTCGATGGCCTCTTCAAGGGGACCCACGTCGCGACGCGTTCGATCTGAGAGCTCGGCGAGCACGATGGCTTCTTCGCGCTCAACGTCTGCGAGCGCTACTTTCAGCTGGTTACCAAGCGCCATAATGGGGCCCGGCTCAATAAACAACGTCTGGCCCGAGGCGCTTGAACCTAGGACAATTCCAGGCACTCGGATATGCGCATCCGAGCGCACCGGCAGTACGTAGCGTCCGTCACGCACGGTAAAATAGCGATCCTGCAAGACCTCTTGATACTTGTGAATCAACTCTTCCAACCGCGCGATCACACGCTGGCGAACATCCGCTGCACGCCGACGCGCTTGCGCCAAGTCCGGAGAGGCTCGATCCGCGAGTCCGCCATCTGGATCAATTGCAAACTCAAGCGCTGCCAAGAGCTTGTCCAAGTTTGGATCGCAATGCAACGCGCTTGAGAGCACCGGATGCTCGTCGCGGTGCGTGCCCGCAAACCGGCGCAGCGTCTTCGCTTGCACCAAGAAGGCACGAAGCGCGTGAAACTCGCTCGCTGTCCCAATGGAGTCACGCGCAATTCGCGAGACAAAATCCCCGACATCCGCGATCCCGTCGAGCGGAATTTGATCCCCTCGACTCGCGAGCTCCATCGCAGAACGTAGCCGCTGCATACGAAGCTGCGCGTCATCAATAGTGTTAGAGGGTTGAAGGGTGAGGGTGCGTTGTGCGCCGAGGTTGCTCGTGCACCGCGAAGCAAGTCGCTCAAGGAGGACAGGCCACTCAAGGTCGGTGGCCGTTTTTTCTGAAGAACTCATAACAACTCAATCAAAAAGAAAATGTAGATGACTATTCGACGCTGCGATAGTCGAGAGCGTCGAGAATGTGGCGATCGGTGCACCTGCTGCGTGCTCGGGTCAGGGCGACGGCTTGCTTGAGAAGATCCGCGTGATGGGGCACTGGGTCTACATTCGCGAGCTTGTACCTTACTTGACGCACGGCTGCTACAGGTGCTGGTTCTGCCGCAGTCAGAGTTTGATTGTGTGAAGAGTCTTCATTGAAGTCCTTGCCCCACTGTTGGGAGCGCAAAAGTTTGTCCGCGACTGTCTGGAGTCAAGTGACGGGAACCGAGATAATTTCTGAGACCGACGGCCGTTAGTTGCTACGGTACACCCGTGTACTACCCACGGCTGGCTGCAGGATCGAAGGCCGATGTGCGACATCAACCGCTGATCAAGAGGTATTGGTGTTTGTTTGGTTGCTGGGCGCTCGCTGGGCTCTGTGTCAACAGTTGCCAAACGACCCAGAACAGCGCGCTGCAATCCGTGGGGACATCCGTTCGGCGCGCGCAGATGGTTGAGCTTCAACTAGAGCGCCCCGATGGCACCACTGTGGACATCGCGTCATTTCGTGGGCGGGCCGTGCTCGTGATTGCATTTATGCATGATGATTTGCGGTCACAAGCGACCCTTCGCGTGGTCGAGCGCGTGGCTCAGCGTCACGCGCAGTCCCTGGTCGTCGTGGCCATGTGCGGCAACGAGGGGCCCGCGTATCAGCAGCGGATCCTCTTGGACGTGTTCGCCCGCGTGATTGAGCTGCGTCAGACTCTCGTTGCATTTGCAAACCAATCGGTTCGCGAGGGGACCTCACCGCTTGGAGTGATTGAGCACGTCCCGACGATTGTACTGATTAATCGCGCAGGATATGTCTCACGGACCGTCGTGGGGGTTGTGGATGAAGCCGCGGTTGAAGCTCTTGTGAGACCCGCCCTTCCTGCGGGTGGCTAGCCTCTGATAAGCTTCTGCAATTGAAGAAATCGCTAGCTTTTGTCAGGGCTTTTCGGTGTACGCTCGCGCTCGAAAAAAGCGGTTGATATGAGCGGATTGAGCCCGGCACAAGTCAAGTTGATTGAGCAGTATCGCGAGTATGCCGACGCCCTCGCGTTAGACATCTTGCGATCGCTGCCGAAGTTTGTTCGTGCAGAAGACGTCACCAGCGCGGCGCGGCAAGGTCTTGTCGAATCCGTCACGCGCTTTGACGAGACGCGCGGAGCCCAGTTCACAACCTTTGCCTACTATCGTATTCGTGGGGCGGTCTATGACTGGGTGAAGGGGCAGGTGCACAATGACCCGTACCATATCGCTCGCATGGCCTCGCAGAGGGTGATGGATTCGGTCACCGAAGTCGCCGCAGAGGGCGTGAAGAGCGCGAGTCCTGGAGAAACCCAGGCTGCATCGGTGACATCGTTGAGCAACGTGATCGACACCGCGGTAGCGGCATTTACACTCAGTGAAGCGGCTGCTTTTTTTGCTCCCGAAACAACGCCGCAGTCTCCCGAGATGCAGCTCGAAGAGGTTCAGTCGGCGAAGCACATTCGGCAAGTGATCGACACGCTGCCAGACAAAGAGCGCACCATGTTGCGAATGGTGTACTTTGAGACGCAGACGATCGAGGCCGCAGGCGCTTCACTTGGCCTGTCAAAAAGCTGGGCTTCGCGGCTTCACGCGCGTGCGTTGGTGCTGATGCGCGAGAAACTTGGCGAAGAGTACGCAACATAGCGGTGACTCTTTGGGATGAGAGCGGCGGCACTGTTGTGCCTGCACGCAAATTGGTTTCTAGGAGGTCTTCTATGTCCATTCCAGACGTCCGGCTCGGTCGCGCCGCGCCGTTGTCTGCTCAACACGTCACCCAACATCTCAGCCCGTCCGGATCACGCTTTGCAGAAATGGCCGCGAGTGCCCCAACCGCCCACGCCCAAGGACGTCAAGACGGAGTGCACCCAGCGAGCAACCCAAACGCACCACACGCAGCCATCGCTCACGACGGAGTACTTCATACGAGTGACCCAAGCATGAACACACTTTCGGAGGCTGGACGAAGGATCTTAGCGCGGGTCGCGCGGGGTGAGCGATACGTCGAGCAGGTAGTGCGTGGCGCCGCTAGCGGAACCGCGTATACGCCAGCCGATTTGCTCGCAATTCAGGCTCAGGTGTACCGCCATACCCAAGATGTTGAGCTCGTCTCAAAGTTCGTTGATCGCGCCACCTCTACGGTGAAAACGGTGCTCCAACAAGGCGGTTCTTAACCACAGGTGTTTCACGCCTCGTGGACGACCAAGACTAATTGACTTCGTCTGCACCGATGTCAGCAAGGCCCATGGGACGGGGGTCGCCGTCGACGTCCCGACGCATGAATGTGGCCGGGATCGATCCCGCGCCGATCGCCGGAGAGCTCCTCGAGAGGTGATGATCGCCAACCATCGCGAAGTTAGCGGGCAAAAGCAGCAGTGGCCCCGCGTTTGGCGTGAGCCCACTGTTGATGCTCATGCTGTCGTTGAACGCCATCCCGTTGAAGCGCAACACCGGGCTGCTCTCGCTGACGAGGTTATTGCTCAATGCGCTGAAGGGCTGGACCGCGGTTGTGCGAAATGTCGCGTATTCCCCTGCCACATCGCCAATGGGCTGCCCTGGCGCGAAGATGTTGTTGATGACGCGAAAGATCGCATTGGGCGGTCGTGTGCCAACGACATCGATCAACGTAACATTCGGCATGCGGAGGGCACTCGGCGCCCGCAAGATGGTGTTTGAGATCAAATGGACGCCTCGAGCTCCGTCCAGAATACTCGCCGGATTGATGAGCATCCCTAGCCCGTTTTGTATCGAGATCACGGAGTCTCGAACCTCAAGCCTTGGGCCTCCCTGCCACTCAATTCCGCGCTGCTGGCCCGCACCCATGGCGGAGTAGGCGGGTTTTATAATAGTCCTTTCAATATATAACTCTGAAGCACTCGCAAGGACGCCCGCAGCGGTTGCAGACGCGGGTTGCATGATGTTGTTTGGGATAAGCAATACATCACTGAGCGATACACTGGCGGCGAGGACCGCTCGAATGGGCGCGAGGGTTTCTGCGCTCGCGAGGGCGCGCTCACTCATCGCAAAGAGTTGGGCTCGTCGAGGAGCGGTTCCTGGAGTTCCGGGTGTACCCACGATTTCGGTGCTCCCGCCCTGACAACGCACCGCCGCGAGGGTCGTCGCGATCATCCCTTGCCCATTGCCACCAGCCAGAGAAGTCGTCGCGACGCCAGAGTTTGCGATGACCATATTGCAATTTGTATTGCCGACCGCGATGGCCGTCCCTTGCATACCTGTCGAAGCGCCCCCGCTCCACTGAGGAGCAATCATCGTCACGGGCTGTGGCGACCCGGCTGCACACACTGCGAGGATACCCGCAAGAATCGCGCTGGCGCCAGAAGTTGACGGGATCGCGGACGTTGGGTCGCTTCTAAACTCGCCGATCAGAGTTGGTCCGGCGGGGTCTTCGATCGAGATTGCTGAATATGAGCCTTGAAAGGGCATGCCCTGTCGCATGGTGAATCCCCTGACGATCGTGAGCTCTGAGCGAACCAACTGCAACCCTTTGACATCTAATCGAGCCCCGTCAATTCCCACGGTGAGATTGTTAATCAATTGCGTGCCGCCAGTCAGCGAGACGCCTGTCGCCGCTCCGTTAATTCCGCCAAGAAGCACCGTGACGTCGGAGAGCCAGCGAATCGCGCCACCGAGTGGCGCAACTCCTCCTAGGGCGATGGCGCCGGCGCTGCTAGAGCTGCGCGAGATGATCACGTCTTGAATTGTACCCGAGGTGTGCATCAAAACACCGAACGGACGATCGCCACCGATCGAGGCGACTTTCACATGCACGAGTGCGCTGCGAGGGTTTGAGCGTTCAAACGAGACCACGCTGTTGATTGTGGGGCGACAAACGGTGCTTGCATCGCGCGTCAAATTGCCGCCAACAGCGATAAATCCACCGACCACTTGCACGTCGGGACCAATGGTCATGGGCTCCGAAATGGGCGTCGCGCTCGCGCAATTTTGCGTCGGAGTTGTGATGATACAGACCACCGTTGGCATCCGGCGACCTGCGATAAATCCCAAAACATCCGTCCACTGGTGAAAGACCGTCTGCCCAGAGTTGAGGGCGGGTATCGACTGCGAAGCATAGAACGTGTCGCAAGCACACCCGTTGTCCACCACGCCGTCTCCGTCATCGTCCATTCCATTGCCGCACACTTCGGCGCGAGCGAGCGGATTGCACTCGCACAATCCCGATAGTGTTCCGGGTCGGCCTTGCGCGTCAAGACATGCCTGGCCGACGTCGATAGGCATCTCATCGATCATCCCATTGCAGTTATCGTCGACGAAGTTGCATCGCTCTCGCGCCATGGGTCGGCAACGGTTCGCCAAATCGAAAACCGCACCGTCTCCTCCATCGGCAAGGGGCGACACGTCGTCTGCAACAACCGGATTCGGCACGTCCCCGTCGAGCAAACCTCCATCGACTGAAGCTCCTTGACCGTCGCCGCTCTGAACGTCCGCGATGCCCTCGCCATCGGTCATGTTCGCGCCGCCGGTCTCTGGACCTGGTCGCACGTATCGTGGCTCGACCACGAGCTGGCACCCCGCGAGGAGATGAATGAAGCTAAGAATCCAAGCAAATCTAATAAACATAATGGAAGGATTATACACGCGCCTGAAAACTAGGGTGCAGCCCTCAGGGTCGAATTTCTGCAATTGTGTGTGCCCACCAGGGCTGCTACTTCATCACATGTGCACACCATCTCCGCAGGTCCAAGACTGTCGACGCTTCTTGAGATAGCCTATCGGGCTCGTCGCCCCGTACTTGTCGAGGGGGCGACCGGGATCGGAAAGAGCGAGCTCATCCGCGCCACGGCTGTGGCCATGGGCCTTCAGTGCATTACTCTTGACCTTTCGCTGCTCGAGCCCCCGGACTTGGTGGGCCTGCCGACGATCAGCGAAGGTCGGACAACGTACGCGACACCCAGCATTCTGCCCACTGATGGTGCTGGGATTTTGCTCCTCGAAGAGCTCAACCGTG
>JANNCG010001036.1:0-7398 GCA_031386385.1 Myxococcales bacterium | reverse complement strand
GCCAAACCGTGCGGCATCAGCCGCAAACCTTTGACGGCACGGGTTACACCAGCCAAATCAACCACCCGGCCTTGCTGGCTGAGTTGACGGTCGACGTTAACGAGAGGAGGGACAACATTTGGGTTCGCGAAGAGGGCGCTCCAGTAAAAGAGAGAGGGTGTTGATGGATGTGAACGTATCGAAGGGTAGTGGGTTGGTTTTGTCTCAGCCCGTATCCTTCATCGAGTGGACCACTGATAGCGTGCATCTCTGACACCGTCAAGGGTAATTCGTCTCATTCTCTAACATACTTGTTTTTGAGCACAGCACCTCTACGGTGTTCACTCAAACTGGATTGTCGTCAGCGGGAGGCTCTGTCGGTCCGTCGTCAGCGCCCTCGCCAAGCAACTCGTCATCGTTGGGGCCGCGTTGCTCGGCGAGACGTCGGTAGATCGTGCGTGTCGCAATACCCAGCAATTGCGCGGTCAAACGCTTGTCGCCTCGCGTCGCACGCAGCGTCTCACGGATCACCTGGCGCTCGATCTCTTCGAGCGGCGTGCCCAGCGAAACGACAATTTCGCTCTTGGCTCGCTCTTGCTCGACCACGGATTTGGGCAAATCTGCGAGGTCGATCACAGAGCCGCGAGAAAGTACAACCGCTCGCTCCATGCTGTTTTCGAGCTCGCGAACGTTGCCAGGCCACGAGTAGTCGCCAAGTTTTTCGATCGCCGCGGGCGTAATGCTAAACGGTGCCTTGTTATTTTTCGCTGCAAAAACCGAGAGAAAGTGATCCACAAGCAGCGGCACATCCCCCGGCCTTGCCCGCAGGGGAGGCATCGTAAACGCGATCACGTTCAGGCGAAAAAACAGATCCTCCCGAAAGCGCCCCGCACGCACCTCTTCTTCGAGATCTCGGTTCGTCGCCACGACGAGTCGGACATCGGACCGAGTGGTACGTCCCCCCAGCGGCTCGTACTCATGATCGGCCAAGACGCGCAGGAGCTTGACCTGAACGCTCTGTGACAGCTCACCGATCTCGTCCAAAAAGAGCGTCCCTCCCTTGGCCAGCGCGAAACGCCCTTCGCGACGTTGCACAGCGCCGGTGAAAGCCCCTCGCTCATACCCAAACAGCTCAGCCTCAATGATATTTTCTGGAATCGCCGCACAATTTACAGCAATAAATGGCCCCTGGCTCCGGGAGCTTCGCGTGTGGACGTACCGAGCAAGCAGCTCTTTGCCCGTGCCATTTTCACCGAGGATCAACACGTTGGCGGTGGACGGCGCCGCATAGGCAGCAGTCTCAAGGACCTGCCGCAGGACGGGCGAGCTACCAACGATCTCTCTCTTGCGAAGCGTGTTGAGCTCGTTGCGCAGGGTCTTGTTCTCGGCCACAAGCGACGCGCGCTCGGCGGCCTTCGCGACCGTCTTGGTGATGTTGATTCGCTTCAGCGGTTTTTCGACAAAGTCGTACGCGCCCGCCCGCATCGCTTCGACGGCGGTCTCGATGGTCCCGTACGCCGTCATCAGGACCACTTCGGTCTCTGCAGAGACCGTCTTCACAGCTTTGAGCAAATCCATCCCCGAGCTGCCTGGCATCATCAGGTCGGTGACCACCACGTGCACCCTGCCCTTTCGCAACAGAACAAGCGCGGCACGTGCGTTTTCAGCGACTAACACCCGATAGCCTTCTTTTGAAAACAATCGCTCAAGCGACTCGAGGTTGGATCGATCGTCTTCAACGATGAGGACCGTGATCACACTATTTTGTGTTGTCATGACGTTAAGGGAGGCGATTTAACCTTCGCAGAAATCGCCCGAAAATGCGGATGCTTGGCATCTTTTAGCCAATCCAATACGACCGACTCGCTGCTGGTGATCAGCGCACCAGCGCGCGACAAACGCTCTAACGCCACGGCACAGCAGTTTGCATCCCGAGAAGCGACCGCATCAAACGAAACGGTCACCGCAAACTCTCGCTCTTTCAAGACATCCATTGGGTGAAAAAAGACTAGTACAGTTCCGAGGCACAGAACATTGGATAGCAAGATCGAAATACCAGTCCTTTACGACGACGGCGCAGTGCTGGCGGTGGACAAGCCGGCCGACATGGTTGTGGTTCCGGCGCGCAACGAGGATCCAATGACGTCGTTGCATCGCAGACTGCAGACGCAGTTGGACACAACTCTCTGGGTCGTGCACCGCCTTGACCGCGACACCTCGGGTGTACTGTTTTTTGCACGCACGGCAGAAGCTCATCGCGCGCTCTCAATGGACTTTGAAGCGCACCGGGTGCAAAAAGAATATATAGCTTTTTTGCTTAGCAAATCGGCTCTCTCCCGCTTCGGAGTGATCACTACTCCTCTGCACACCGCGCGCAAAAGCAAGATGCGTCCCGCGCTCGCGAACGAAGACGGTGCCCTCGCGTGCGAGACCCGCTGGGAGCTTGTCGCAAGCAAAGCCGGGCCGCTCGGGGTGGTCTCTATGGTCCGCGTGAAGCCAAAGACCGGACGCCAACATCAGCTTCGTGTGCACTTTCGCTCGATCAGCGCGCCCCTTGCGGTAGACGAGCTGTACGGCGGCGCGGTCTCTCGAGACGCCGAAGCACTTGGTCCGGGGAGTCCTGCTCTTCCACGCTTACCCCTCCACGCGGCGATGTGCCGGGTACCCAACCCCGGTGACCCGAACGCGTTGATCGAAGTCGCATCAGCGCTGCCCGAGCCACTAAGCTCACTCGCACGGTGGCTTGGCGTGAAACACGAGCGCTAATCAAATCTCTCAGAGTGCACGCGTTCACGAGGGAGGCCAAGCTCATTGCGTAGCAAAAATCGCACGTCTTTGATCATCTTCTGCAGCCCACACACATAGACATCGAGGTCCGCGGCATGCTCCTCAACGATCGCGCGCAAGTGTGTCTGCACGTAGCCCGACTTGCCGACCCAACCGGCACCGGGACGGGACAATGTCGAGACAAACCTAAAGCGCCCAGAGGACTGCGCCGCGAGCTGCAAGAGCGACTCACCGTAGAGCAGGTCGCTCTCAGTCCGCACGCCAAGGACCAAAGTGATCGGGTGCGTGCTCTCGCTTTGACTGAGCGCGTGATACAGCATTGAGCGCAGGGGTGTAACGCCAGTACCCGTGCCGACAAAGAGTATGGGTCGATCCATCGACTCGAGGGTGAAAAACCCCTGCGCGTGAGAGTGCTCAATCTCTTGGCCGAGCTCAAGCGCGTGCAGAGCTGTTGAAGCGGGCCCACCCAAAACGTGGGTCACTGCGAGATCAAACGCACCGTCGTCCCGAGGCGCACTAGCGATTGAGTACGCGCGTTGCACAAACTCGCCATCGGGCACAGCGAGGCGGACAGACACCCACTGACCGGGAGTAAACCGAAGGGGTTCGCTGGGCAAAAATGTGAGCTCACGCACGGTGGGAGTGAGCATTTTCGCAGCTGTTAAGCGTGCACGGCGAAGAGTCATTTCCAGGACGCGTGATAGGGGCCGTGCTCAAGCGCGACGGCTTGCTCGGTGTACTCAAGCGCGACAAACGTGTCGAGCATCACGGCAAGCTCGTCCGTTCGTTGGCTCCCGATCGACTTTTCGTACGCGCCCGGATGTGGCCCGTGTGGAACTCCCATCGGATGATAAGACATCATGCCCGGTCCAACGCCCTTGCGGCTGGTGAAGTTTCCACGAACGTACAAAATCACCTCATCACAATCCACCGACACATGCGGATACGGACACGGGATCGCCTGCGGATGAAAATCCACCACCCTCGGGACAAACGAGCACACCAAAAATCCGTCGCCGGCAAACGTCGCGTGCGTGGTCGGAGGCAAGTGGACGAGCCCCGTTTTGGGCTGGTATTTCTCAATCGCAAACGCGAGAGGATACATGCTTCCGTCCCAGCCAATAATATCTAGCGGCGTGTGCTGCATCGTGCGCTCGCTAAAGGTCTCACGAACTTTGTATACAATGGTAAACGGGCCCGTTGGCGGCGTTGCGGGATCGTAGACCGAGCCCTCGGGGCGCACAAAATCGCGATGTGAGTACGGGGCCGCCATCGTGAGCTGCCCCGCCCCGTTGCGAAACTGCTTCGGTATCCGAAGCTCTGTCCGGGACTCCAGCAGAAGAAGCTCGTTTTGCGCGGTGTCAAAGTGCCAGCGATGAATCATCCCCTTTGGCAACCAAACATAGTCTCCGGTGCGAAAGCTAAGCCATCCAAAGGGCGTCTCGATCTTTCCGGCGCCTTCGTAGATGTAGAGCAGCTCGTCCGCATCGCCGTTGCTAAAGTAGACATCATCCGACTGCGTTGGCTTCGCAAAAAGCACGACAATATCGCGGTTAAACATCAGCGGCACGACGGAGTCGATAAACGTGGTCCCCGGCTTCGCAGGCACTTTGTTTGCGTCAAAGAGCCGTCGCTTCAGCGGCGATGTTTGCCCCGAAGCCGCGATCGGCTTTGCCCAACCGCGCTTACTCACCACCACGTCCACGTCGTCCGTGATGGGGTTAGCGTGGTACAATATCGAGTACGGCCCATCGAAGCCGAGCCGAGTGAAGCACTCTTCGTAGAACACTCCCCCGCTGGGATTCACATGCGTGATGTGATGTTTTGCTGGGACCGATCCGCGTCGTTGGTAATCAAGCATTTGACGCGGGTATTATACTCCCGTCGGTTAATGACGGAAGGCCGTCATATCAACACGAACGCGAATCTCGTTTGATACCTTCAGACGCAAAGGCGCCATAATAGACACGCCGTAATCAGACAAATTGATGCGAAATTCGCTTTGCACTCGGAGCATATCCGCGTTTACACCGAACTGAGCCATCGCAGCGTGCTCTGCCGCCAGGGGGATCAGTCGGACAGTCACTGGTGCGGTCACATCTCGGGTCACGCCGTGAAGTGAAAAACGCCCCGTGACCGTACCGGTCATCGCCTGCCCCGGTTGCAGCGCTGCGGTCAGATTTGTACGGCGGATTTCAAATACAATGTTTGGATTATGTGCTGCGTCCAGCCAGTTTGCGCCCCGCATGTGGTCGTCGCGCATATCGCTACCGGTGCGAAGCGAAGCCACCGTCACCTGCACCCGGCCGGTGAGGCCTTGTGCGGGGTTAGCCACGTTGACGGTGACGCTTCCCTGTGTGTCGGTTGAGACACCATCCATCGTCTCAAGCGGTGCATCGCTTTGAAAGGTGACCCGCGACATGCCGCCGGGACGAAGATCAAAGGTGGTCGGGCCGCTCATTGGTCGTGCGGCAGCCGCGCCGCCATCTGCGGTTGGACCCGGTGCGCCGCCCGCATCGGTTCGAATTGCAGCGCCAGCATCACGTGTGGACGGTGGGGCAACCCGCTGTGCAAATGCACTCGTTGCAGCGAGAGAAAGTACGGCGCCGAGCGCGAGCCAATGTTGTGTTTTCATAGTCGTGGTTCCTTTAGTTTTTCAGCATGGATTGATCGAGCTCATCGGAGAGAACAAGGCTCACCGTCGCGGAGTTCGAATCAGTTTGTGCTAAACCGAGCGCAACCTACACGACTCTCCGGGCGTGAACCAGCGCCCCACGAACGAATCCACTGTTCGAAAAATTAGAACGAATAACCCCACCCAACTGTCCGACAACGAACCGACTCGACCTCCCGAGCTGGCCGATCTGCGACGACAACGGGCACGTTTTCAAGCCGCTCCATCGCAGTCCAGCTCTGCTCAACGGAGCAGTTGCAGTGAGCTCTCAGCCTGAGCTGTCAGCGCTGACAACATCCGCCGCTGAAGGCGCGTCCGTTGCGCTTCCGGCGTCCACACGAACGCCACTATCGACGCCGCCATCGGACTCTGCGGGACAAGCTGAAAAACAGGTCATCTGCATGGACATGCAAATCACGTTAGAGCTCGTTGGGTCCTCCGCAAACCGATGACACATTTGTCCCGTGCCGGGCATCTCGTCAAACGCGTGGCAGCGTCGGGCAATCTCTTCGCACGCGGGTTTGGAGGCCTGTACGTGGGCGTCCGTCGCGTCTGGGCTCGATGATGCGTCTGTCGGATTCGGTGTCCCGCAGGCGAAAGTGGTCGTTGAAAAGATAACAGCGAGGGTAAGAACCGAGTTTTTCACACGCAGCGAATTAGCGCAGGTGCGCTCGATAAGCAACCAACTCACCTGCAGTTTTGCTGCTCGTTACCGCGGCAAATTGTCGCGGACGACCCAGAGCGTTCTACTGCGGGATAATCACACCGGCGTCCGTGCGCACGGTCCCGTCAGGATAGCGAATACCCACAGGTCTGGTCCCACGGCGTGGCGCAGCGTGTAAGTGAAACACGAGCGTTGTGGTCTCACCGGCGCGGACCGTTGCGACTGAGCGCGCTGCGATGGTGCCTGGATACCACGCGTTTACCGGAACTTCGCCCACGGGGACGTCATTGATTCGAAAGTGTCCACTCGCGTCGGTCGTCTCGATAAACCGCTGTCGCATGCGATAAATCATCGCTCCGACAAACTCTGGCAAATCTCGAAACTGCAAAGGAAACGTCCCGGGGTTTGAGAACGTCAACTCGCGGTCGGGTTGCCCGCGGATCAACAGTTGATCGATCGTTGATCCCGTTCCGCCGATGTGCGGAAGGTGCGAACGCTGCGAGTCCAAACCCATCACGATCGTGTCGTTCTCTTTTGCAAATATGTACCTTGGGGTCACGTCGCAATCGCGCACCGAAAATCTACGTTGCGCAGGCGAACCGAGCCCCTCAGCACGCGCCTCGGCGGTGACCAGCGCACCAGGAAACAACCCTGGCGTCGAGACATCGAACGGAGTCGCGTATCGTCTCGCCGCATCGGCGCATCCTGGATTGCTCCGACTGCTCGCAGGGACAGTCAACACCTCAGGCGCGGGCAAAGGACCATCTAAGAACACAGTCCCCTCAATGACTCCCGTAGGTCCACGTGTCGTCGGCTGGATGGCAACAGTCGCAGAACCGGAGTCCTCCAAAGGAGCCGCACCTGCGTCGCGAACAACTTCGACCTGCGGCTCAATCGGACGCGGAAGCAGCTCAGGTGTGCGCTCTTTGCACGCTGACAACAACGTTGTCAGTGCGAGCGCAACGACGGTCTGTGGGGTAATTGTCATTGAATCAAAGTCTCCTGCGTTTTTAGTTATCGCAAAAGATGAACCGACAAGACACCGACGAATTCAGGGGCAGCGTGTTTTTTCAAACATCCTGTCAACTACAGTTGGCAATACTGCAGTGACGTATCTCCCCCCAAATTACCCCGAGAGCAGTCTCACTCCACAGGAGCAGCAGCGATCGGCGGCGGAGTCGAGGACATTTTCACAGCCTCAAGCGCGTAGCCAAACACCTTCTGCGGCATCATTCCGATGCCGAGAACAAGAAAGGCCGCCACCATCAACGCAACGATGACGAACCCAGAGTTC
>JANNCG010001013.1:0-3638 GCA_031386385.1 Myxococcales bacterium | reverse complement strand
CGCCATCATCGCGAAAGCCGAAAAGCACGCGCATCACGACCCCGAGTTGGCTCAGTGGCTCTTGCTCATCTTGCAAGTGATTACCCAACAAGGCCCTATACCCGAGCACGTGATCGAACACTCCGCACAAGCTTTGATTCGCATGCTCCAGCGATCTCTCACGTCGATTACCGGGAGATTCGGACAGATTGAGCGCGAGATGCTGGAGCAACTCATCGCAGCAGTGCAAGCGTCGCCTGCTCTGAGCAAGATCGTGGGTGCACAAATCGATGCACTTCGCAGCAACGCGCTGCTTGGATCGGAGCTGTTTGAGCTGCTTGAGATTGTGAGTCTCACCTGCAACAAACGAAAACACCCAGCGTTTGCGCTGACAAAACGACGAGATTCTGCGCGCTACGCCCAAGCGCGATCAAGCTCCAACGATGCAATAGCACCACACACGATTGAGAGAATCCAACTCGACACAATATGGAGAACGGAGCTGTTTCTCGCACTGGGTGCGAAAGAAAGTGAGCCATTCGCGCACAGCGCAATCGTCGCCACACGCGAGCTCGGAACAGACGCATGTCACGTCATCAGCGAACTCAGAGACGACCCAAACGCGAGGCCCCTGATCGTTGAGAGGCTCAAGAACGCTTCGGACACAAACGACCCCGGTGGATGGTTGCGTAGGGCTGCAATTGACGCGCTCAAGGAAGATCCTGTTGCGCGACTACTCATCCTTGATTGCCTCACCGATGAAAACGCAAATGTTCGAGCAGCAGCAATCGACGCACTCAAAGATGATCCCCACGCGAGCGCGATCATTCATGAGTTATTCAAGAATACTTCCTACGAAACCGATCGGTCTGGCGAGGTGCGGGCTGCGGCCATTGAAGCGCTCAAAGACGATTCCGCTGCGAAGGCGTTGATCCTCGAATGCCTTAAGCACACCTCGTTGGCTATGGATCCGGACGCGTCCGTGCGAATTGCGGCAATCAATGCGCTCAAAGACGATTCCGTTGCGCACGAGATCATGCTCGATTATCTCAGAAACACGGACGATGACATCGATCCCCACAGTGCCGTGTGCATCGCGGCCATGTATCTACTCAAAAATCATTCCGCTGCGAGACAGCTCATTGTCGAGCGCATGACCGATCGATTTGCACATGTCCGCCACGCAGCGACCCATGCACTCGCTGCCGATCCATCAGGAAGACAACTGATCCTTGAGCGCCTTCAAAGCGCTTCACCAGCCACAGATCCCAACTGGCAAATTCGCATCGGCGCCATCCACGCACTCAAAGACGACCCCGCTGCGCGCGAGGCGATCACGGCTTACCTCCGAAACACCGATGACGCATTCGATCCCGAGAGCAGGGTTTGTCCCGCCGCAATATCCGCGCTGAAAAACGACCCCGAGGCACGAGCGCTTATTCTCGGTCGGCTCAAGGATCGATTTTCCCATGTACGGTATGCGGCGATCTACGCACTCAAAGACGATCCCGACGCGCGACTGTTGATACGCCAGCGCCTCAACGATCACAACAACAGCGTTCGTCGCGCTGCAATTGATGCCCTCGCAGGGGATGTCGAATCGCAACCGTTGATTCTTGATTGCTTGCAGAACAGCTCTGATGAAAATGACCCAGAAGGCTACGTCCTCGCCGCCGCAATCGAGGCACTCCAAAACGATCCGGATGCATGGCCGCTCATTTTCAAACGCTTACAGCAAGCTTCCGAGGACAACGATCCACACCATCTCGTCCGCCAGAATGCGATTCGCGCGCTCAAACAAGACTCAGTGTGGCTCGCATCTCTGCTCGCGCACCTCAACGATCCAGATCAGCCCGAGACGTCCAACGAAAGTTACGATCTCGAAAGCGAGACGATTCAAGACGACATCGCCGCTCTCGCCACAGCTGCACCCATGTCACAGCGACTTCGTTCGTCCCAGTATTCGGTGCGAAAAGCCGTTGAGCAGGCAACCCCCTCTCGACGGGCACCGCAGCCAACGGACGTGGCTGTTCGACACTCGCGTGTGGTGCAATCGCTAAGAGGCCATTTGAATGCACCCGCGACGATCGAAGAGAGAGAACTTAGTGTTGAACTGATATCTTTTATTACAGATCCAACGGATATCAATCTTGATGAGCATCCAGCGCTCAGCCAGCTTATTCACCAGTGGATGATCTTACGCCTCGCAGCAGCTGACCGCGGTGCGCTGGACGCCGCAGACGACCGCATCTTTGGGCTGTTGCGCGAAGAGGAAGATCGAACCATTGTTCACATCCACATGCAGCCCGACGATCTTGTAGAAACGCGGCTGTTCTTCCCCACTCACAACGCCCTTCAAGCCATGCAGGTTGCACAACACGTGGTGAGTGGCAAGCCTCACGAGTATTGGTTGATCTGCGCCGACGTTCCGCTGGAGGACGCGCTCTCCGCGATCCCGTCGCTACCCGCGTCGGGGCACTTCATTGGGGGCTCATTCTATGGCTTTCGAACGTGCTCAAGAGATGACCGTCCGGCTACGCCGTAGCCGTACCCCAGCTACGGCGTAGCCGAAGCGTAGAGCCAGCTTGAGGATGGTCCGCACACCGTTGTGCACGAGAGTCTGAGCAGACTACACTCGCATCACCAATCGCGGCGTGCGTGAGATGACAGCGAGCCAAGGATGCCCTGGACTTCAGTCCTGGGATGAATTGGCCCTAGCAATCGATTCGCGGCATCGGCACTGCGGTATTTCGTTCGACACAGTATGACAGCAGAGGATGATGAGCATTGGACATGAGGTGGACAGGTTGCTAGATGTTTCAGAGTGAAGCTTGTGGCGGTGATGAAGTTGTTGCCTTCAGCGAAGCAGCGGGAGGCGCTGCTTTCGACGATGGAGCGTTTCAACACAGCCTGTGACTGGCTTGCCGGCGAAGCGTTTTGTGCCAAGTGTGCGAACAAGTTTGAGCTTCAAAAAGCACACTATCAACCTCTGCGCGAGAAGTTTGGACTCTCTTCACAAATGGCCATTCGCGCGATCGCGAAGGTGTGCGAAGTGTACAAACGCGACAAGAGCATCCGGCCCAACTTTCGTTCCCGGGGTGCGGTTCCGTATGATGCGCGGGTGTTATCGCGTATACAAAGAGCGCCAAACAGGGTCTCCATCCTTACGCTCGAAGGAAGAGAATCGATTGCATACGCTGCGGGCGGACCGCACAAAGAGCGACTCAAGCTTGATTGGGGACAAGCAGACCTCGTGCTTCGAAAAGGTCGATGGTATCTGTTCGTCACTGTCGATGAGTCCATCGAGAGTCTCACACTGCCTGCAATTGTCCCCACAGAATGGCTTGGCGTAGACCTTGGCATTGTGAATCTTGCGACGGATTCTGATGGCACGATACACACTGGCGCGGGTGTTGAAGCAGTCCGTGTGCGCTTACAAGAGCGGCGGCTAATTCTTCAACATGTGGGCACTCGATCAGCAAAGCGTGCGCTTAAACGACTCTCGGGCAAGGAGGCCCGTTTTCGCGCGAACACGAATCATTGCTTATCCAAAACTCTCATCGCACGTGCGAAAGACACCCAACGCGGAGTCGCTCTCGAAGATCTCGAGGGCATCCGTGAAGGGCACCGGTTTTCTAGGGCACAACGAAGCAGAGTCG
>JANNCG010000942.1:0-3300 GCA_031386385.1 Myxococcales bacterium | reverse complement strand
CACCGCATTCGATCGACCGACACGTCAGCAAAGGTCCGTGCACCCAGCTTGGCCCCCCCATTTTATCGGACGAACCTCAACGCCTATCGATCGGTGTGTTCTCGCTATTTGAATGGGGTCTTGGTAGGATTGCAGTCGATGGAGCAGGTACCGAAAGTGTCGAATCCTTTGCAGAGCTTGGGCGCGACGTCCAACTTTCGAAGTTCGCACGTTCGCTACGAGCTGTTGGATACGATCGCAGCCGGCGGGATGGCCACTGTCTCGATCGCGCGTGCTCATGGGCTGTCGGGGTTTGAGCGGTTGGTGGCGATCAAGTGTTGCCATCCCCATCTAAGAGATCAGGTCGAGTTTCGGACGATGTTTATCGAAGAGGCTCGGACCGCGGCGTTGATTCGCCACCCCAACGTAGTTCCGGTGATTGATTTTGGAGAAGAGCCCGCGCCCTATATTGTGATGGAGTACATCGAAGGGCGATCGCTGGGCCAACTCCTCAAGACCACGTTGCAAAGACGCCAGCCGTTGTCCATTGGCGTTACGCTCAAGATCCTGACAGACACGCTCGCGGGCCTCCAGGCGGCGCACACGCTTCGAACGACAACAGGTGAATCCATCTCGATCATCCACCGCGATGTGTCTCCGCAGAACATCATGATCGGAGTGGATGGGACTTCACGCATTGTGGACTTTGGTGTCGCGAAGGCATCCATTCACGCATCGGTCACCCGCGAGGGGATGATCAAAGGAAAGCTCGGCTATGCCGCGCCTGAAATCTTCGAGGGTAGTCCCGGAACCGTCGCTACCGATCTGTACGCCGTTGGGGTCCTTCTGTGGGAGTCGCTGACCAACGAGCGGTTGTTTCAACGCAACTCCGAGGCCGAAATCGTGAGCGCGATTTTGCTCAACGCGATCCCGCCTCCGTCCTCCAAAAATCCCGCAGTGACACCAAAGCTTGATGCCCTCGTGATCAAATCACTTGCGCGAAAGCCCGCTGATCGATTTGTCAGCGCCGAGGTGTTCTTGGACGCTCTGGAGAAGTGTGGGGTTCCGCTCGCGACCGCACGGGGTATCACCGCCGAGCTCGAGCGACTCTGTGGCGGAGCTCTTCTGTCACGCCGACAGCAAATTGAGCAGGCGGTCGGCAGCAGTGAGCGCTCGATCCAGTGGTTCAACGCTGGAGCAGCAGGCGAAGTGCCTGCGGTGAAGCCGCCGAGCCTTATCCCCGCCGCCAAGCCAGTCGAGCAGTTGATTCTAGGTCCATCCAACCAAAGTCTATTTGTCTCACTGCGTGAACAATCTCGCGCCGCAGCCATCGGCCCGCGCCGGGCCGTTTTCGGTGTTGTTAGTTTATTATTGCTTGGTGTCCTTGGTGCGTCGATCGGGCGCTGGTCCCGAGGACCGGCGCCGCAAACACTATCGCCGGTGGGTGCAACACACAGCGCCACATCGAGCGATCCAGTAAGCGCTCCGATCGTTTCGCGCGTGACGGTGACCGCCCCCAGCGTAGATCCAACGGCCGAATCGCGTGGCCCAGACGCAAGCCCCGCCGGCGGTGCTGTTCATCCACTTCCCGCGGCCGCAATCGCAACACCGCCATTGGTTCAAAGTAATACACGACCACCCTCGTCAAGCGCGGGGTCTCCACGTTTGACGAGGGGCGCAGCAACGAGTTCGCCTCGACTTGGCGTGCGGCCACGTCGTCCGCCCATGGTGATTCCCGGAGGGATCTGAATTTGCAACCGGTTCGAGTTGGTTTCGTTTTCGCGGCATCAGTGAGTTGCTTTGCGCCACTGGTGGCGGCTCAAGACGCTGCGGCGGTCGCCCAAGTTCGTTATCAAGACGGGGTGACTTTGTTTACTGCAAATCGATTCGCTGAGGCAGAAAGCTCGTTTCGCGCGTCGATCGCTGCATTTGACTCGCCGAACAGCCGCTTGATGCTGGCGCGTGCGTTGCGTGAGCGCGGTCGGCTGCCCCAGGCGCTCGCAGAGTACCAGCGCGCGCAGCACCAGGCTGAAGAGCTGGGGAGGACCAGTCCCCGCTATCGGCAGACCGCACAGAGCGCGCGCACCGAAGGAGCAGAGCTTGCGCCTAGACTTGGGACACTCGTGCTTCGTTGGACCGCGAGCTCGCCTCCGCCGGCAACACTCTCAATTACGGTGGCCGCGGAGCCACTGCCGCTCGTCGCGCTGGGCGTCGCGATTCCGGTTTTGGCTGCTCCCGAACGCGTCCATGTCTCGGTGACGGCGCGGGGATTTTTACCCTTTGAGCAAGACGTCACCGTCGCCGCTCGATCGACGACCGAGCTCCCGGTGCAGATGAGAGCTTTAGAAAACTTCGAGGGAGTGCAGACCACTGACCCCACCGCTGCTGCGCCTCCCTCCGCGTTGAGGCCCCAAACGATCATCGGATGGACGTCCATAGGAGTGGGTGGCGCGAGCTTGCTCACCAGTGCCGTCTCACTCGCGATCGCGCAGACGTTGTTTGCCAACCTCGAGCGTCGTTGCTCGCCAAACCCTTGTGGCAACGCTGCGGTGGATGACGCTCGATTTGGTGCGACCCTTGATGCCGTTTGGATTGGCACCGCGATCGTTGGGACCCTCGCGATCGCAACGGGAGTGACCTTGCTTCGCGTGGGAAATACAAGGCGAACAAGCGGCGCAGTCTCTCTGCAACCGCGGGGAGCGATGCTGCAGTGGGTATTTTAGTGAATCGACGCTTGGGTGTAAGCAGGACGAAATGGTCGCTTACAAAAGTTACGCCGCTGGTGTTTGTCATTACGCTCGCGGGCTGTGATCGATGGTCGCAGTTCACCGCAACCCCTAACGGCGATGCTCAGTCTGGGTTCGACGCAATCTCCGTTGATGTTTGGAGTGATCGGCCAGACCCTTCCATGGGAGACCAATTCGACGCAGTTGGCGACCAAGGAGTGGTGGACGTTCTCAACGATCGTCCAGACGCCCGAGATGTGGTGACAGATGTGCCCACCTGCCGCGTCACGCAGCCGATTGCGCCGTTGTCAACGTCGGTGATTTGGGGGCGCTCAACGACCCTTCGCTGGGCCGCGGTGGCTGGGGCATCGCTTGTCCGTTGCAGCGTTGACGGTGGTCCCGAGCGCGCGTCAAATGTCGTCGAGACAAGCGTTGACTTGCGGACGGTTTGTGATGTTCCTGCGGGCGTGGGGCGTTATTGGGTTCGATGGTCTGTGAGTGAAAATGCAGGCTGTTTGTCGCCAACCTGGGGGCTTACGCTTCACGTCGCATCGCCCGGCGCGCCCCTCGGGAGCGACGCTGGGGTCGACGGTGG
>JANNCG010000930.1:0-10929 GCA_031386385.1 Myxococcales bacterium | reverse complement strand
CATCAAGCAATGGCTGAACGGCTTTGTTCTTTGCTGCGGATCCGCAAAACACCGGAACAAACTGGTGCTTCACGACTCCTGCGCGGATGGCTTGAATCAACGTCGCGGCGTCGAGTTTGTCCGCAGAGTTGTTATCCCATTGAGCAAACACGGTGTCGTCCCACTCGGCGCACTGTTCGACCAGTGCGCTTCGGGCTTGTATTGATTCTGCTAGATATTTTTCAGGTATTGCGCTCCAGCGCCAGTCTGTTCCATCGTCGTTTGCGCTGCGACCCAAGCGCATCGTGCACAGGTCAATCACTCCGACAAACTGATCGTCTTCGAAGTACGGGAGCTGTGCCGGAAGCGCGAGAGCACCCAGCCGATCGATGATGGATTTCACACACATGGCGAAGTCCGCACCGGGTTTGTCCATTTTGTTAACAAACGCGATACGTGCCACACCATAGCGATCTGCTTGACGCCAGACCGTCTCGCTCTGGGGTTCAACGCCGTGCGCCGCGTCAAACACGCAAATCGCACCATCAAGCACTCTGAGCGAACGTTCGACTTCAACGCTGAAGTCCACGTGCCCAGGAGTGTCGATGAGATTGAGTTGGTGTTTGTGCGATGCACGGGGACCCGTTGTGGGTGTCCAGTAGACCGTTGTCGCAGCAGCGGAGATGGTGATTCCCTTTTTTTGTTCTTGGGGTAGATCATCAAGCGCTGTGGTCCCTGCATCAACGGACCCTGCTTTGCGAACGACACCGCAGTAAAAGAGCACGCGTTCTGAGAGCGTAGTCTTGCCTGCATCCACATGGGCCATGATGCCCACATTGCGAAAGTGTCGAATCGAAAGTTCGTGTACGAGTGTTGTTGTCGCGATCGTCGCGGTTATTCGTGAGGTCATTGTGAGCTTCTTTCAAACAAAATTTTAACGAGAAAAATGAGACAGTTCGCGCCACCACCGACCCGAAGGGGCTTAGGATTGCGCGGCGATTTTGTTTGCGTGGACACCGACCAAATAGTCTGCAAATTCACTGGAAAAATACGGAATGCAGCTCCGCGAATTCCCCATTTGGGACTCGCGTAGCTTACCGATCGATGACAGTGAACCTGGTGGGCTTATGCCCGGCTATTTGAAGCCGTGCCCACTAGCAGAATCTCACGGATCACCACAGAGCGAACGAGCTTGTGCTGCGATGCGAGAGGTAGCTCTTGCACGCCCACAGCCACGGTCGCAGCGGCAAAACGCGCTTGGACGGTGTTGATGGTTGTGAAGTTGAGCTTGGAGTTCATAACAGGGCGATGATCAATAGATTGCCACTGCCGCATCGTCAAGCTCGCTTGTGCTGAATCTGGTGATAGGATTCGGCCAAGAACGATGACCAATCCTCTTCATACTCTGCTCGAGCAGTCATGGGCCGCGAGCCTCGCGGTCACCCTCAACGACGCTCCTTCGATTTCGCTGGTGACCTACAGCCATCAGCTCGACCCCATGCGGTTGTACTTGTTGGTGAGCGAGCTGTCTTCGCACACGGGGGCGCTGCGAGCTCATCCCCGCTGTGCACTGATGGTGAACGCCCTCCCGAGCGCGACCGATCCGCATAGCAACCATGCGCTCACGCGAGTCACCATGGACGTGATGGCGAGCTTTCTTACCCGCGATGAGGCACAAGAGCGCGGAGTCACTGCTCAGTGGCGAAAAAAATACGCGATCGCTGACACGCTGCTCGGTTTGTCAGATTTTCACTTTGTCGAACTGCGACCGCTCAGAGCTACGTTTATTGAGGGATTTGGCAGGGCATTCGAGTGTTCTGGCGACAATCTCGAGAAGATGGAGCACGTGCGTCCCCGCTGAAAATACGCGCGGAGACATCGCGTTGAGTGGCGGTGTTGGACGCACTTCGCGTGAGTGAAAGTTGCATGCAATCGGTGTACGATCGCGGGCAATCTACCGATGACACTCAAACTTCGACCCATTCAAGCCGTTGCTGAAGAAGCGACACTGCCTGCTGATGCGATTATTCCCTGGGGACGTGATCGCGCCAAGATTGATCTGAGCGTACTCAAGCCCGATCAAAAGCAGGGCAAGCTTGTTTTAGTCTCAGCGATCAATCCCACGCCCGCAGGCGAGGGCAAGACGACAACCTCGGTGGCGCTCACCATGGGGCTCCGCAAGCGAGGCGTGCGCGCGATCGCTGCGCTACGTGAGCCATCTCTCGGTCCCGTGTTTGGCGTCAAGGGCGGTGGAACCGGCGGAGGGGTCGCATCGTTGGAGCCAGCGGCGGATATCAATCTGCATTTCACTGGAGATATCCACGCAATTTCAACTGCGCACAACCTGCTCAGCGCCCTCGTTGACAACTCGGTGTACTTCAAAGACCCGGTGGATATCGATGGTCGGCTGGTGCGCTGGCGTCGAACGATGGACATGAATGATCGCTTTTTGCGCAACGTGATGGTGGGGCTTGGGGGCAAGGCAAACGGGGTTCCGCGTGAGACGTCGTTTGACATCACGGCGGCGAGTGAGGTGATGGCGATCTTTTGTCTCGCAGAGAGCCTCGAAGATCTCCAGCAACGCTGCGAGCGCATTGTCGTCGCAACCCGCCCAGACGGAACCGCCGTTCGCGCCAGCGAGCTCTTTGCCGCCCCATCCATGGTGGCCTTGCTGCGTGATGCTCTCATGCCCAACTTGGTGCAAACGCGCGAAGGTGGCCCCGCGATTGTGCATGGCGGACCCTTTGCAAACATCGCCCACGGTTGCAACTCAGTCCTCGCAACGCGCATGGCGCTCGCCCACGGCGATGTGGTGGTCACCGAAGCAGGGTTCGGATTTGATCTCGGCGCAGAAAAATTTTTAGACATCAAGTGTCGCTCTGCGGGACTTTGGCCTCACGGACTGGTGCTAGTGGTCACACTTCGAGCACTCAAAATGCACGGTGGATGCAAGCTGTCTGAGTCAGCCAATGCAAACCCTACGGCGCTCAAGGGAGGCTTTGATCACCTGCAAAAGCACCTTGAGACCGCGAAGTTTTTTGGACTTAAGACCGTCGTGTCGGTGAATCGCTTTCCCACGGACTCGGACGAAGAGCTACAGGCGTTGCGAGAATTTGGAACAACGCACGGTGTTGAGGTCGCGGTGTGCGAAGGGTTTGCCCACGGTGGTGAGGGTTCACTTGAGCTCGCCGACGCAGTGATGAGCATGCTGAAAGACACCCCCGCGAAGCCAACGCCCCATTTTACCTATGCGCTCGAAGACGAACCGGCGAAGAAAATTCAGTCGATCGCACGCACGGTATATGGTGCAGATGATGTTGTGTTTACCGCAAGTGCGACCAAAGAGCTCGCTGCGGCCGTAAAGCTTGGCGGCGGGACGCTTCCTGTATGCATGGCAAAGACGCATCTGTCCCTCTCCGACGACGCGACGCGCCCGGGTCGTCCGAGGGGATTTAACGTCACGGTCCGCGAGGTTCGCTTAAGTGCGGGAGCGGGCTATCTGGTGGCCCTCACGGGAGAGATTCTCACGATGCCGGGGCTGCCCAGAGAGCCCGCAGCGCGGCGTGTGACCGTGCATCCCGATGGTAGAATCACTGGACTTATGCAGGGAGAATAGCGGATCTAGGTGGTTGTTCAACCGACGGATTCGCTGAAAAATAATCGTGCTCTATTGGCGGTCGCCGCGGTGACGCTGGTGCTTGCCGTAAGCCGCGTGGTTGCGCTGTTCGATCCCGATTATTGGTGGCACGTCGAGACGGGTCGATGGATTGCAGCGCACAGGTCTGTCCCCACCGTGGATGTGTTCTCGCACTCATTTGCGGGAAGGCCGTGGTTGTTTGTCGATTGGCTTGCAGATTTGCTCATGTTTTCTCTGCACGCTGTGGGTGGTCCTTCGCTCAACACGATCGTATTTGCGCTGCTCGGCGCGATGAGTGTGAGCATTGCGCTCAAGTCCGCAGAGCGCACCTATCTCGATTCGAGTGGGCGACACGCGTCACCGCTTGCGCAACTCGCGTTGGCGATGGTCTTGGCATGCGCGATTGGATTTCGCATCTCTCCGCGGCCACAGACGCTGACGTTTTCGATCCTTGCGTTGTTGCTCGCGGTCCTTGATGGCAGTGAGTCTCGTCCGTCGAGGGTTCGTTGGGCGGCTCCCTTTTTGGTGCTGCTCTGGCACAACGTGCATTCAAGCGGTCAGGTCGGCGTGGCCGCCGTGGTGGCGTATGCTGTGGGAGCAACGGTTGAGAAGCGCTTGCTCAAGCGCGAGGTCTTCGCAGAAAAATCCCTGTGGATTGCGTCGGTGTTATCTGCCGTCGCGCTCTTTTGTACTGTGCGACCCGTCCCTCGTTTGCTCGCCGCCTTTGGGCATGTGGGGGATCGGCGAGTCGCTGCGATTCTTCGCGAGTGGGCGCCTCTGTCGCAGCAGCCGTTAACGCAACCGTCGATCGTCGCGCTTGGGGCGCTCTTTGCGCTGGCGTGTGTCGCAATGGTGCGGTTGAAGCAGCAGCGCCTCGGGCGCGTTCTAGCCTGCCTCGGGCTGGCCGTGCTGGGGACAACCGCCGTGCGTCTGGTGCCTTATGCGGCCCTCGGCTGTGTGGCGCTCGCGCTGAGCACGCTGTGCAACATGGAGGCGCGCAAAGCCATCGTTGGGCGAGGGGCGTCGGTCCTGTTGTTTGTTGCGGCTTCGCTTGGATTTTATCAGCAAAAACAACCGCTCGGGCTTGGCGTAAAGCGCAGTTGGTTCAGTGAAGGTGCCGCACGGTTTGTCGCGTCGCACCCCATGCACGGTCCGATGTACAACGACTTTTTTGACGGCGGATATTTGCTCTCTTCGCTGAACGGGCGGTATCCGGTCTTGATCGATGGACGGGCGATGGCAGTGTACGGGATCGACTTTGTCGCCCGCGTGTACAACCAGCGGCCGGGACAAATAGTTGGTATCATCCGTGATTTTAGCTGCGGATTTGCTGTCGTTCATCAAGATGCTCGTGTCGCGACGGTGCAGGCGATGCCTCGGTGGACAGTGGTCTATTTTGACGACAACGCTTTTGTTGCGGCGAGCGATGAGCAAAATTCGACTCTCGTCGCCGCGTACGGATACCGCGAGTTGCGCTTTGCGAATCGAGACGAGTCGATCACGCAGTGGCAGAGTGATCCGGCGCGCCTCGCCCGAGCGCAACAAGAGTCCATGCGTGCAATCAGAGAGGCCCCTTTGAGCTCGCTGGCGCACATGTTCGCCGCTAACGTTGCGACCGCGGCGCACGCTGATGGCGTCGCTGAGCGAGAGAGTTTTCGTGCTCTTGAGCTGAATCCAACATCGATTCCAGCGTTGCGAACGAGGCTCCGGGTCTGTCTGCACACAGAGCAGCGGGTCTGTGCGTGCACCGTCGCGAGAAATATTCTGCAGCAATCCGCTGCTCAATTTGATGCGATTTCGGCGATTCGACAGCTGCGATGTGAGTGACGTCTCGCAGTGTCCTACGGATGATTCGCGTCGAGCTCGGTGATCTGCAAAGACGCCCGCGCTCGGGTCCCGGCGTTGTAGCTACCGACCCAAATATCGTATTGTCCTGGGCCTGCGTTGGGGATGTTCACCGTTGGATTTGCTCCGCCATAGCTGTCATCGTTGCAGTGCCACTGGTTGTTTGCGTCGTTGATGAGCAGCGTCACGTCTGTCGCTGTGGCGGGCGCAGCTGCAGCCACAGTCGCATAAAATCGCAAAAGCGTAGAAGCGCCTGTCAATGTGACGATGTGATCTGGTCGCGCGGTCACAAACCCAACACAACCGCTCCCGAGACCTAACCCCCTCGCGTCGATGGTTCCGGTGGTCGTGATCGCCACACGACGTGGGTCTGGTGAGAAGCCCGTTGTGAGTCGTGAGCGCCCGAAGTTTGCGGCATTGCCGCCGGTCTGCAACCGCGCTTGCGCGACAACTTCGTGGCCAAAACCAGAGGCAATCAGAATGGACGCGAGTCCAAGAAAAGGGACTAATTTCGACTGCTTCATGAGAAACCTCTTTGGTTTGAAGACTCTGGTCCGACGAACTTGCGTCAACCTGATGTCCAAACTAACGCTGTCCCTCATTGAACGCCATTCGCCAGCATTTATTCAAGCAGCAAACGACGATATCTCCCTCCCAAACCCCTCCCGGTCAACACTGCTCAGCGTTGAGCAGTGTTCTTACAGCTCGGTGATTTGCAGCGTGCCAGTTGCATGACCGCTGGCTTGGTATGAACCGACCCAAATATCGTACTGGCCGGCAGTCGCGCCAGGGAGGTTGACTTGTGGGTTTGCTCCGTTGGTGTCGTCGTTGCAGCGCCACTCGCCGCCTGCGGTATTGACCACAAGAGTCGTGTCTGTCGGACTGTTTGCTGCTGCGCCGCGGACGTTAAACTTGATCTTCAAGTTCGCTGAGGTCCCTGTGAGTCGCAGAATGTAGTCAGGTTGTCGTGTGACGAAACCGACACAACCTGCGTGACCCAATGAGCTCACATCGACCGGACCACCGGCAGCAAAAGTGCGGCTGTGTGGATCAGGAACGAATCCTGGAGCAAGGGAAACTGTACCAAAGTTGGATCGTGCGCCACCAACGATAAGTCCAGCGCCTTGAGCCACGACTTCGTGACCAAAACCCGAAACCATCAACATTGCTGCGAGACCGACTGTTCCAAAAACGACTGACTTTTTCATGAAAATAGACTCTCCGAAGTGGATGTGAACTGTTCGTTGAAGGGGCCAACGACTCTTGCTTTGGCACTAAACTTCACCACACGAATCGTTGAAGCGAGAGCGTCAATGATTCGAATGGATTTATTGAGTTAAACGTTATCTCGACTGGTCTATTCAAACTAATCAAAAATTGAATTATTTGGCGAGTTTGAAAGTGCCTGTGACGCACAAGGTAGCGCATGTGTGCGCTTGGCCTGCGTGCGTGTCGAATGGATGTCGCTGTGATCCCCCTCCAATTCTACAGCGGTAAAACCTTAGGGGTGACGATCAAGCTCGGTGATGTTCAGCGCGCCGCGAGCGTTTGCGCCAGAGACATAACTACCCACCCAGATGTCGTACTGACCAGCGCCTGCGTTGGGGATGTTGACCGTTGGGTTAGCTCCGCCGTAGCTGTCGTCGTTGCAGTGCCACGACCCATCAGCTCCGTTGATCAAGAGGGTCGTGTCCGTGCGCTGACTTGCTCGTGCGCCTGGGACTCGAACGAAGAAGCGAAGGTTGGTTGATGTGCCAGAGAAGTGCAGGATGTGGTCAGGTCGAGCGGTCACAAATCCGACGCAACCAGCGCCGAGGTTGAGCGTGCGGGCGTCGATGGTGCCACCAGAGGTCACGTTGATCCGGCGGGGGTCGGGCATAAACCCTGTTGCGAAGGTCGATGCGCCGAAGTTGGATGCGTTGCCACCGGTGAGAAGGCGCGCTTGTGCGACGACCTCATGGCCAAATCCGGACACTGCCAACATGGATGCGAGACCGAGACCGCTGAGAAGAGCTGACTTATTCATGAAAAATCTCCGAAGGGGATGTGAGAATTGAGGTGTTGTGTTTGAACAACAACTGCGCTTTTGGACGATCAACCACACACCGCTCTGACCGTCAGGTACGAACAAAATGTGCGGCGCCGGGGAATTGAACGTCATCCGCAGTGGTTTATTCAAGCTCTCAACAAACAAATCTCAACACCGTAAGCGAATTTGCTTTTTGTGAAAGCCCCCAAATGATCGGGTCGGGGCCCAGAGAAGACCTCACAAAGCACCCCAGTGCCGATTTTCTCTGTCGTTATGCTCGTTCGATGAGGCCAGCGGCGCCCATACCACCACCGATGCACATCGTGACGATTGCGTAGCGGAGGCTTCGTCGGCGGAGCTCATGAATGGCCGTGGCGGTAAGTTTTGCGCCGGTGCATCCCAATGGGTGTCCCAACGCGATCGCACCGCCATTCACATTCAGTCGATCTCCCGGAATCTCGAGTGTCCGCTGGCAGTACAGAGCCTGACTCGCGAACGCCTCGTTCATCTCAAAGAGATCAATATCGCTGATCTTCAGTCCGTGCCGCTTCAGCAACTTGGGCACCGCTGCGACGGGCCCGATGCCCATGATATCCGGCGCCACACCTGCGACTTGAAACCCACGAAAGTACGCCAGAGGTGTGAGTCCCAGCGCTTTTGCACGCGCTTCACTCATCACAATGGTCGCAGCAGCGCCATCACTCAACGGCGATGAGTTGCCTGCGGTCACGCTGCCCTTGGGATTAAACACGGGCTTTAGCGCGCCGAGCTTCTCTGCCGTGGTGTCTGCGCGCACAAACTCATCGACCCGAAACTCAAAGTCATGCGAAGCCCCATTGCCGTCATAACGAGTGGCCATGACCGAGACGATCTCGTCGTCAAATCGCTTGGCGGCTTGCGCTGCTGCTGCGCGTTGGTGCGAGAGGGCTGCGAAGGCGTCTTGGTCTTCGCGAGAGATCTGAAAACGATTGGCTACGTTTTCTGCAGTGATTCCCATCGGGGTGTACACATCAGGGACACGCGCCATCGCTTCGGGAGAAGCGCTGAGCTTGTTGCCCGTCATGGGGATCATGCTCATGGACTCAACACCGCCCGCGATCACGACATCGGCGTTGCCCGACGCGATACGCTCTGCCGCCTGTGCGATCGCTTGCAGACCCGATGAGCAAAATCGATTGATGGTCATGGCGCTGCTCTCGACGGGTAGACCGCCAAGCAAGCCGACCACGCGAGCGATGTTAAGACCCTGCTCGCCCTCGGGCATTGCGCAGCCCAAAATCAAATCGTCGACCTCGCGAGGGTCAAGCGAAGGGACCTTCGCCAACACCGCTCGGACCACCTGCCCGGCGAGCTCGTCGGGACGAGTCTGCGCGAGCGAACCTTTGAGTGCGCGACCAACGGCACTGCGAACACTGGCTACAATGACTGGAGTATTCATGAATTCTTCTTCCGTATTCGTTGAATTGCTTGTGTTGAGTGCGAGGGTTAATTGCGCAAGGGCTTGTTGTTCATCAGGATGTACTGCATCCGCTCTTGCGACTTGGGCTCGCCACAGAGTGAGATAAACGCCTCGATCTCAAGCTCGAGCATTTGAGTTTCAGTGACCGGATCCACATGGCCGCCTTTGCCTCCGCAGAGAATGTGCGCGAGCTTGCCTGCGATCAACGCGTCGTGCGCGCTTGCTTGACCCGCATCAACGAGGGTCCGAACCATCATTTGCAGCGTCGCGATTCCGCTCGCGCCTGGGAGGCGATAGGCTCGCTGCGCAGGGGGCGTCCAGCCCGCTTCAGCTAAGCCAATGGCCCTGCGTTTTGCCTCATAAAACAGCCGTGCCTTGTCAAAACTCACGCCGTCATTTTTGCGAAAGTACCCCAGCTCTTGAGCTTCCATTGCGCTCGTTGCCACCTTCGCGAGGGCGATGTTTTTAAACACCTGAGTCACCAACGCATATGAGTCCACGGTGGCTCCTTCGGGGACACCCTCAAACGCGCGCCACAACAAGCCCATTGTTCCACCGCCAGCGGGGACCAGGCCAACGCCGACCTCGACAAGTCCAGCGTACGTCTCTGCAGCGGCCTGCACGTTGTTGGCGCCGAGACACAGCTCAAGCCCACCGCCAAAGGTGAAGCCGTACGGAGCGGCCACCACTGGCACGCGTGCGTACTTCATCTTCATGCATCCGGCCTGGAGTTTTGCTCCCATCGTGCGAATGTCTTCCCACTGTCCGCTCATCGCGGCTGCGACGACACCAAACAGGTTGGCGCCGACGCAGAAGTTTTCGCCTTCGTTAAATACCAACAACGCGCGACCTTCGGACTCTGCGCGATCAACGGCCGTGTGAATCATCTCAATGGCGTGCTGATCAATACTGTTGGCCTTGGTCTTAAATGTGAGGGCAAAGACTCCGTCGCCAGAATCCCACACCGACGCGCCTTCGTTCTCTTCAATGACCTTTGTCTGTTGGCTGCGAATGGGCGCACAACGAACATCCACGGGGCGTGTTGTGTAGCCGCCCTGAATGGGGTCCCACACTTTGCCGTCGTTTGTGTAGAAGCTCTTGGCACCAGCGGCGAGCATCGTGTCGATCCACTGTGGAAGCTTGACGCCGTCGCTCTTCATGCGTTTGCAGCCGGCCTCAAAACCGATCGCGTCCCAGGTCTCAAACGGACCAAGCTCCCAGTTATAACCCCACTTCATCGCGTCATCGACGGCCCAAAGTGTGTCTGCGATTTCAGGAATCCGGCGAGCGGTGTATGCGAGCGTTCGACTAGCAGTTTTCCAGGCAAAAATGCCTGCAGGACCTTCGTCTTTGAGCAGCGTTCGGATGCGCTCTGCGGTGTCCTCAATGTCGCGAACCGCTTTGGCTGCTGCGGCGATTGGGCCGCCCTTCATCTGCGCGCGATACTCGTTGGTGTAAGGATCGTAGGTCTCTCGCGAGCCGTCTGCTGCCTTGCGATAAAAGCCTGCCTTGGACTTGTTGCCCAGGAGCTTTTTCTCCAGCATGGTGGTGATGTACGCAGGGAGCTTAAACACGTCCCGCTCTTCGTCGTCGGGCAGTCCTGTGTAGCAGTTGGTTGCGACGTGGGCGAAGGTGTCCAAGCCCACCAGATCAGCCGTACCAAACGCTGCGGACTTGGGGCGACCCATGGGAGAGCCTGCGATCGCGTCAATGTCTTCGGGCGTCAATTGATCGGCGATCATTTGGTGGATCGCAGACATCATGCTGAAGGCGCCAATACGGTTTCCGACGAAATTGGTGGTGTCTTTGCCGAGCACAACGCCCTTGCCCAGAGAGTTCTCGCCAAAGAGTTTTACGCGCTGAAACACAGTGTTGGTTGTGTCCGGTCCGATCACGAGCTCAAGCAGCTTCATGTAGCGAACGGGGTTGAAAAAGTGCATCACCAGAAAGTGCTCTTTGAAGCGCGCTGAGCGGCCCTCG
>JANNCG010000917.1:0-2844 GCA_031386385.1 Myxococcales bacterium | reverse complement strand
GAGGGCGCGATCAAGGACCTCTTCGGCGCCCCGCACAAGCTGCACGTCGGGTTGCAGCAGGTCGGTCCCGGGCGGCAGCGCCTTGGCTGCACTCGACAGCATCGCGTCCAAGCGTCGATACACCTTGTTCAGTGATCGCTTGTACTTCACGCCCATCTCGAAGGGCGACAAGAGGTATGCGAGCCAGCCACGGGCCTCGAGTGTCACGCTGTTGCGAAGGCGCGTCTTGTTGTTCGGCAGCCGCTCAAGCTCAACCGTGGCTGAGTACCACCGAAGCAGCCCTTGCTCAAACACCCGCAAGACGGAGTGGCGCTTGTTCTCTACCCACTCGTAGGGCATCTCTTGCCACTTCAAGGCAAAACCCAACACTGAGTTTGAGCCTACGCGTTTGCTCACTCCGGGCGAAACACCTTTGATTTCGTACTGCACAGACGCCAAGCCGGTCGCCCGGTTCATCCGCTCGGTGTTTGAAATATAGGGCCAGAGTTGTTCGGGCGTCGCGTCAAGCTCCCACTCAAAGACAAACTTTCGCATCCACCCGGCTTTGCCCTGCGGCAGCTGTGGGTGCACTTCGATGGCGGCGGCGGGACCATGCAAGATGGCCTCAACTGCTTCAAGCAATAAGCTCGCGTCGCTGAAGCGATCGGTGGGATCTTTCTTCAACATCCGATCGACTAGGGCGGTGGTCCGCTCGCTGACCCGATCGTTGAGCGTGTTGACGCGGCGAGGCTCTTCGCTGATGTGCTGCACAATGAGCCCCATGGGGGTGTCTGCGCCAAACAACAATTTGCCCGTGAGGAGCTGAAACAGCGTTGCCCCGAGCGAGTACACATCGCTGGCAGGTGAGACTTTTGTCTCGCCGTGGCACTGCTCAGGGGACATGAAGGCGGGGGTTCCGACGAGGATGCCTTCTTGCGTGAGAACGGTGCTTCCGGGTGCTTCTTCGGTGGCCGCAATGCCGAAGTCGCAGAGCTTGATCCGCTGCCGTCCCTCGTCGCCGTTGACCAGCGGCTCGTCAGCGAGGACAAACATGAGGTTGTCGGGCTTGATATCTCGGTGCACGATCCCATTTCGGTGTGGCTCAGCGAGGGCTCGACACGCATCGGCGATCACCGCGAGCGCGTCACGCTCGTCGAACTTACCGATTTTTTTAATCACCGCTCCCACCGACGCACCTCCAACGAACTCCATCGCAAGAAAGTGCAACCCTTGGTCTTCATTGATCTCGACGATGTTGGCGATATACCGATTGCGAACGGCCGCGAGGGTGCGCGCTTCTTTGCGAAATCTCTGCAAATAGACTGGGTCAGCGGCCACTTTGGGGCGTAGCATTTTAAGCGCCACCGACGCGGATGAGGACAGGTCCATCCCCTCCCAGACCTCTCCCATTCCGCCTTCGCCGATGCGTCGCAAGAGGTGATAGCGGCCGAGCTGATCCCCGGCCTTGACCTCTGGTGGCGGGTTGGACGGCGGGCGGCTTGGCGAGTGCGAGCCGGCCTGAGAGACGCTGGTTGCGTTGGGGTCTGAGCCCATCGCGGACTGTGCGACCGTGCGAATGATCCACTTGCCCAAAAGCTGCTGCAACTGTGTGGCGGTGGGTCGGCCGAAGGGGTCTTTTTGCAGAGCCTTCATCAAGATCGCGCGAAACCCTTCTTGCGCGGCAGCCCCCGTGGTTCGCTCGACCGCCTCTGCGGGATCGCCTCCCATTAGCGCTCCGAGCGAGATCATCGCGAGGGCATACACGTCACTCGCGGCGTCGGGCTCGCCCGTTGCAAGCTCCGGGGCCTGCGCGGTCTTTGTCCAACCGTCGCGGGGTGTCTCGGCGACTTGGGTGCCGGTGAGCTCGACCCAAGGGTGCAGCGAATCTTCTAGCCAAATACACTTCGGGCTGAGCGCCCCGTGGACCAGCTGCACCCGGTGAGCCTGCGCGAGCGCGCCAGCGAGCTGCTCAGTGAGCTGGGCGACGATCATGGGCTGCATGGGGCCGTGCTTGGCGACATAGTCTAAAAGCGTTGTTTCGGTCGCGCTCTGCATCACGAGCATGGGTTCGCCGCCGTCAAGGTCGTGCTCAATCACCTTGCGAATATGCGGGTGGTTGCACAATTCAAGCGCGGCGATGTGCGTACACAGGTGTCTCCAACGAAGTGAAAACTGTTTGGCGGCTGCTAAAAACCGCAGCTCGACAACCGAGTTGTCCTCTGCTCGCTTGGCCGAGATCGCGGTCCCGTCGGGCCCGTGACCTAAGACCCTATCGGGAAGATAGCCGTTGAAGCCCGACCACTTGGGCTTCTTCGATGATTGCGCCGCGGGCTGCACGGTGGTCTCTTCGGGCTCGTCTAAATCCGTGGGAATTTGTGATTTGACGGTGATCTCGTCTCGGTTGAACGGCGGAGCGGTAGCCATAGAGCCGCTGAAGGATACGGCAGATGTGCCGAGGTCGAGTGAGGAAGTTCGGTGAATTGCGATGTGACGCCGGGCACTTAGGCGCGTTTCGCTGGTTTCAGCGAGACATTGGGTCCCAATTTGGGGCGCAAGATGAAGAAAAACTTATCTTAAGTGTTAACAAGATTGACTCTTTCGCCGTCGCGAGTATGTTCCGCCCCCTTCGTTAGTTGAATTTTTCCGACTTAGCTCAGTGGTAGAGCAGGCGGCTGTTAACCGCCTGGTCGCTGGTTCAAGTCCAGCAGTCGGAGCCATTTTTGTACTACGGCCCTTGAGCGCAATTTCAGGGGCCGTTGTGTTTCTCCCACAGGAGGGGCGCGCCCAGCTCAGCAACAGTGAGTTTTCACCAACAGGTAAGCGCGTGAGGTGAAAGCGAGCCAAGGATGCCCTGGACTTCAGTCC
>JANNCG010000895.1:0-5559 GCA_031386385.1 Myxococcales bacterium | reverse complement strand
AGGCAAACCGTCGCGACGAGGCTCGGCACTTAGGTGAGATGCTTCGGCGTGATCCTTGGGCCGACTCACGGGTGCGTGCCTTGGTGGGTGAGACCCTCATCCGCATGGGTGATCGAGAAGAGGGCCTTCGGGTCTTCTCTGAGATCGCCGAGCAGGCTCCATACGACACCAATGCACGAGGTCGGCTAGGCGATTTGCTGCTCACCTATGGTGGTGCCGAAAACGCTGAAGAGGCTTATCGCCAGTTTAGGACGCTTGTGGCGCTCCGACCGGGTGAGCCTATTCCAGTGGTCCGCATGGCGCTCGCTGCGCTCAACGCAGGCCGCGAGGATGAAGCGCTGAGAATCTTTCGCTCCGCAGCGGAAGATCTTCGCGGTGACGAAGCGGCGAACTCGATCGAAGCACTCATTGTGCTTGAGGTTGCGCGAATGAGCGCGGCTCGCCCCACGGACCCAGCGGTCCAAACTTGGCGTCGCGTTTCGCAGCTCTTTGAGCTCGCCCAGCAGGGTGGTGTGATCGCTCGATGGAATCACCCCGACGCCGGTATCGAGCTTCGCGCGATGCCCGCTGGGGACACCGAGTTCAACACCGTGGGCACCAACGGCCCGCTCAAAGTGCGTGTATTTGCACCCGGAACTGCTCTCGAAGGCTCTCGTCTCGTGGTTCGTGCACCCACTGGGGTTGCGGGACGACGCTCGGTGACAGTGAAGCTCACGCTTGCCCGCACGACTCCAACAGGCATCGTGCTTGTCGAACGCTCCATCACCGTCGACGCCGCACACCTCTCCGTGGCGTTGGTCGTTCGTGGTGGCCAGCTTGTGGACGATACAGCCCCGTTGCCCGCGGATGAGGCACCACGCCCAACTGGAGCGATGTACTAACGCACTGAATCCGGGGAGAGTGGCTGAAGCGAGAGCCCGAAGGACAGGGAGGGCGAAACACGAAACCGATGAGAGGAGAAGCGACTCACTCATCAGCCACTCACCGCGAAGCCAGTGCGCTGCCGTCTTCTGTGGAATAGCGCAGTCCAATGCGTCGTCCAGTAACGGCGAGTCGATTTTTGGATTTGCCTCGATTTGTGAGACACTCACGAGATGGTTGCGCCTGCACGTCGCTTGAAATTGTGTTTTCACTCCGCAGTTTTATCCGGACTCACTGGCGCCCTGAGCGCCTGCGGACCCGAAGATACTAATTTTGCGGAGGGTGGTCGTGGAGCGGACACACCCGTCGCCGATCAGGGGGCGGTGGTTCAGCCAGAGGATGTGCCGGTGCCAAACCCAGTGGACGTGCCAAACGGGATGGGACTTGATGTTCCATCAGCGCGCGATGTCCCGACGGTGAGGGATGTGCCTGCGACCGGAGACACCGGCGTCCCGATGGGACCGTGGGTTCGCGTGGTAAATCCCACCAATAACGCGATGGTCGCGCCGATGGTGGCTTTTCGTACTGCCGCACAAATGTTCAGCACCGTGAGGCTGTACGCCGACGAGTATCCCCTCGGCAATCCGTGGAACCCCATGCTCCTGGACAACCTGACTTATTCGTTTACCGGCCCAGCGCGACAACGCCAGATCGTGCTTCGCGGTTTTAACGCGGCAGGGGACGAGCTGGCGCGAGACACCCTCCGAATCAACACGACGGACAGCGCATTTGTTGGCACGGGCAACCCCCTCGCCGCGACAATGTACAACACGTACTACTACCTCGCCCGGCAAGCCGATTATATGGGCGCCAACGACACGACGCTCTACGACGGGACGTGCATGCCGATCGCGATGGTCCCCTCACGCTACTCAGACTCGGTGTGTGTAGAGGGATCGGGACAGCTCGCGGACGGGAGGGTCGTGAACTACAGCTCTTCGTGTCGTTGTGGGCGCGCGTGCCCGACGGGTGGAATCGTGTGTTACACGGTCTTGGACAAGCGATTGTTTCCCTGGGGTCAAGGTGCTCGAAGCAACGCGCTTGTGCCGCTTCGATCGTGGGCTGTCGACCGCAACGTGCTGCCCCTCGGGACGGTGGTCTATCTACCCCGTTGGGATGGCGTGATGGTACCCGCGGTGGACGGTCTTGGTGGGTTCGTGCATGACGGCTGTTTTCGCGCTGACGACACGGGTGGTGCGATCACCGGCAACCACTTTGATTTCTTCGCCGGGACAGGCGGGATGTGGCGGGCGCTGGAGAGAATATTTCCGACGCGGACCAACTTCGAGGTCCGTCGCGCAGCGTCGCGGTGTGACTACTTGACGCGCTAAACAAACGCGATCAGTCGTCGAGAAGCTCGATCTCGCCGGTGTCGATATCGCTAAATCCACCGCGAACCGGCTCGGGATCACGCGACACCCTCATGGGTTTTGGATCCAACGGCCGCACGCTTGGTGAACCAACGGGAGGTCTTGTCGATGGGCCTTTTCCGCCCAAATCTAAGCCCGCTAAATTGGGCACTCGTGGTGCTGGAGACGTCGGCGATTTTGGCATCGGCGGCGATCCCACCCTCGGAGCCGACACCTCAGGAACCTTCGGCATCGACGCAGGCATTGGCCGAGACATTCCACCAGAGGGCGTGGTCGCGAGGGGAGGTGTGCGATGCACTCCCGGCAGTCCGGCTTGTGGTGGTAGCTTCGAAAGCGTTGCTGAGTTTTGCGACGATCCCGCGCGGGGAGGAAAGCTTGATCGAGTTTGCGCAGCGGGAGGAGGCACTGAGCCTCGTGCGCTGGCGCTTGACGCAGGCGCAGGTACGGTCGCCGTTGGTGCAGGCGAAGCCGTGGCGCTCGAGAGGCTGCCGGGACCGGCGGGCTTGAACACTGGTGCGCCCATGGACGGCATGGACGGCCGTGCAGGGACAAGCGGCGAGGCCGGTGCGCCGGGGATCCCGTTGGCTGCGGGAGCCTGCGTTGCACCAGGGATTCCAGATCGGGGAATGGTGGTCGAAGGCAGAGTACTTTTGACTGCGGCGGGCGGCTGCTCAACGGGCGACGGTGCAGCGGGTCGTCCCACAGGGACTCTCGCCGTCGGCAACGAGGGCTGCGTGATGGCCTGCGGCGACGAAGGCGTTGCGGGCGGGGGCGTACTCAAAATCTGCGAATTGCTTGGCGATGGCCCACTACTTCGCGTGGGGCCTGTTGGACCCGACATCCCGGATGACACGCTGGGAACGTACGCTCGCCCATGTGGGGGGGTCATCTCGAGTGGCTTGCTGGGTGCTACCGAAACGGTCGTGGAGTCATCGCTCTCTTCGACCACCGACGGAACATCCGGCACAGCTAACGGTGCATCGGGCGGCCTTCTGTCCAGCCCACACACCTTGCACAGCTCGTTTAAAATCAGCGCTTGGCCGCCGGGACGCTTGGTCCGATCGCGCTCTAGAAGCTGACGAATGCCCTGCAAAATAGGTGGAGAAATATCGACATTCTCAAGCCCATGCGCGCTCGGTGTACCCGAGAGCAGCTCTGCTGCGATGGCACCAATGGCGAACAGGTCAGCGGTCGCCGTCACTTTTTTGCCCGCCAAAACCTCCGGCGCAATGTACGGAACCGCCTGCGCATATCCACGCATTCGCGGCTGAAAATACTCCGGGTTCACCGCTCCGACGATCGCGCCATTGGTCAAAATCACACCCTTACGGGTGATCATGATGTTCTCTGGGCGAAGCGCTCCGTGCGGTGTGGCCGAGTGCAGCGCAGAGACCGAAGCGATGATCCCAAGGAGCAGTCGAAGCGACTCTTCGTGCGTCACTGGCGAGCTGGCGTTGGATCGGGCGTCGAGCACTTCACGCAGCGAAACACCATCCACAATGGGATACGTCACGAACAGCAGAAGATCCGCGAGCCCAACCTCAATGTGCATCGCGCTTCCGGCGATCACGCGGCCCTCAAACATCTCAAGCTGCGTCCCAAGCTGCTCGCAGTCATCGAGAGTGGGCACCAACTGAGGCGACAAGATCTTCACAAGCAGCTCGGTGCGAGCTACCCGATCGCGAGCCAGATACGTGGTCCCAAGCGCACCAAACCCCAAAACACGACGAAGCTCGAAGCGTCCGTCAAGAAGATCGCCTTGGGCTAAGGGTTTCTCAAGGGCGCTTCCGCAGTGGCCGCACTCGTTCGCAGCGAGATCGACCTCAGCGGTGCAGTACGGGCAACGCAAAGACACGGGATGTAATGGAGAGTGTACCTGAATTGGGCTTTCTTCCAAAGCTCGAAAAACCTTCGACGTCGTTGTTTGCCGCGCGGCTCTCGTGTCAGCTAAACGTGTGCCCGTGGGAGCACAAAGGGCGTGCGCTGACAAGTAGCGTGGACTATACTGGTCCTAATTATTTTTATTGAATTCGAGGTTTTCTGACGATGACACCTAAGTACCAGCTTGTTTTTGGCCTCTCGGTCCTCTCGACCGTGTTCGCAGCTGCGTGTTCAACACCTAATCCGCCAGATGGAGGGGACACTGGGTTGGACGAGACGGCTGCGGTCGACGTCCCCAACCGCGTGGACTCACCTCGCGATGTACCAAACCGCGATGTGCCAAACCGCGATGTGCCCAATGGTGAGGATATTCCCAACCCGATTATCGAAGACGCCATGGGCATTGATGTGCCGAACGTAGACGTACCAGGCGTCGTGGATGACACTGGCGACGTCGTCGTGCCGCCCATTGACAATCCAGCGGTGATCGATGTCCCCAATGGAGCCGATGTCCCAAACTTCGATGTTCCGAATTTCGATGTCCCCAACCGCGACGTCCCACCGGGTGTCGATGTGCCAAACTTTGATGTGCCCACGGATGTCCCTTGCCCTGCCAATACCCGTGTCTTTGGCGGCCGGTGTGTGGGCATTGGCACCGCTCGCCCTGTCGCTCCGCTCTCCTTGAGTGACTCAACCCTGCGTCGTCCTACTTTTAGATGGGCACTTCCGGTTGGATTTGATGGCGCGACGATTGAGATCTGTCGGGACCGCGCTTGCACAATGATCATTGAGACCGCCACCGTCGTCGGGAGTTCTGTTCGACCTGTCATGACGCTCCCTGCATCGTCGACGATTTATTGGCGCGTTCGCGGACGCGTCGGGCCTGTCGAAGACCCAACCAACAGCGCGACTTGGCTGTTTCACACCCCAGCGGTCGACGCCTCAGCTGGGGTCGACACGAGCATGAACCCACGCGTTGATTTTAACGGAGACGGCATCGATGATGTCGTGCTTGGGACGCCACTCGCAGACGTCGGCGGAATGACTGACGTTGGCACAGTCACGATTATTATGGGCGCAATGGCAGGGCTTCCGGCGATGCCAACGCGGGTGATCAACGGCGCTGCAGCCCGAGATTCGTTTGGTTATGCTGTGGCCACCGCGGGTGATCTCAACGGGGATGGCTATGGCGATCTGATCATCGGCGCCCGGCAGGCTTCAAGCGCTGGCGTTGTCAATTCTGGGACCGCGACGATCTACCACGGCAGTGCGACGGGACTTCGAGCAATGCCAACGATTGTCCTCGCTGGAGAAGCCATGGGCGATGCCTTTGGGTACAGCGTCGCGACCGCAGGTGACGTCAACGGCGACGGCTACGCGGATGTCG
>JANNCG010000886.1:0-9334 GCA_031386385.1 Myxococcales bacterium | reverse complement strand
CTCCGCATCTTCGCGTGGTGCTCGAGAGCGTCGCAAGCGGCGATGATGACAAGCTCGTGCAGGCCCTCGACGAGCTGGCTCCATCCGCGTCGAATCCTGTGAGCGCAACAAAAATCAGCTGAGTTCGTTCGCGGGATTGACTCGTATGCGCGGTCACGTCCGCGCTCACTTTCGTCCCGGGATCGCGCGCTTCAATCCACAGCGCGAGCGAGCGGTGTTGGGTCTACGATCCACCCTCGCGCTCCGGTTGGCTCAACGGCGACAGTGAGGCCAACGCGTCCCCAAATCCATGCGCTTCCGTCGCGCTCAATCCCGTACCACGCGCTTCCGTTGCCCCCTAGGTGTACGAAGCGATCAAACGATGGCTCGCGCATCAAAGGGCCCGCCGCAACAGGATAGCGCCGCCCACCGGACTCGTTTAACGCGTATGACCAACACCACCAAGTCTCATCCGCGAGCCGAACACAAGCTGAGACTCCCGTCGCGCCGACACCAATCACCCGACCCGGAAGCTCAACCACCGTCGGCGTCGCGCGTCCCGCCATATCCACTTTGGGGTTAAGCCCAGCACCCCAGCAACTAAGTCTGCCGTCGCGCAACAGAGCACACATCGAATCGGAGTCTGGACTAAAAAGTCGCTCGGCGTTGTCTTGGAGCGCGCGGACCGGGCGGGGCGTAGCGCACAGCTCTTCTGTGCAGTTTTGCCTGAGAATTCCCGTGCCAAGTACGCCTTGACTGTCGCGTCCCCAGCACCACACCTGCCCAGTCGCAACCGTAGCGCACAGACTCTCGCCGGTGCCCACAATGCTTGTGACATCGCGTAGGGCAAGGTCCTGTGGACGTCCCGAGCATCCCCTGCGTTCGCCACACACTAGCGAATCAGTAGGCACCCCGAGCGCTCCCTGCCATCCTCTGCCCCAACACGCAGCAGCTCCGTCCGCGCTCAGCGCACAGATCGTGAAATGGCCACTGTCGCTCAAGCGCGTCACTCCCGTCGCGATGGCGCGATCGGGGCCCAGACCGTCTCGCTGCGCGATCTGGGTCTCTTCATTCACCGAGCCGCGTCCGAGCTGCCCGTACACGTTGTTGCCCCAGCAATACACTGAGTGATCGATAAGCAATGCACACACAGTAGAATGGTACACATGCATCTGTGTCGCGGGCGACGGTAGCGAAATTCTACGCGGTCGTGTGCTCTCTGGCGCCCCATTCCACATCGTCAACGATTGGTTTTTTCCCCAGCAATACACTCGGCCATCGGTGGTCAATCCGCAGCCGATGTCTCGACCAAGGGACATTGTGCTCCACTGAAGGGGCTCCGCAAACGGACGCTCGCTACCGTCTGCAACGACGGCATCGGCGAGCGGCAATCCTGCCCCGTCAGCGTGCGTTGTATCCGCTCGCTCGCTTGCATCCGCGTCCTCGCTCGAAGCATCACCCAGCCGTGCGTCGTCGATTGAGCCGCACCCAACGCAGTGCACCACTGCGAGTGCCACAGTCACACTCCCACGAAAAAGTCGCCTCCCCAATGCCACCATTTTTCTCCCCGTGCGGCCCATACTCAAACTCTCAAAGCGGAATATTTCCGTGCTTTTTCGCAGGCAGAGTCTCGTGCTTGTCCTTTAGCAACTCCAGCGCTCGCGCAATGCGCTGCCGAGTCATCCGAGGGTGAATCACCTCATCGATAAACCCGAGCTCTGCGGCTTTGAAGGGGTTAGCAAACCGCGCGCGGTACTCTTCAACGAGCTTCGCTTTGGTCGCCACCGGATCCGCCGATTGATCAATCTCGCGACGATGAATAATGTTCACCGCGCCGTCGGGCCCCATCACCGCAATCTCAGCGGTGGGCCACGCGAGGTTCATGTCGGCGCGAATGTGCTTAGATGCCATCACGTCGTACGCTCCGCCGTATGCCTTACGAGTAATAATGGTGATCTTCGGGACCGTGGCCTCAGCGTACGCATAGAGCAGCTTGGCCCCATGCGTGATGATCCCGCCGAACTCTTGCTCGGTCCCTGGCAAAAAACCCGGGACGTCCACAAAGGTGAGCAACGGAATGTTAAAACAATCACAAAACCGCACAAATCGCGCGGCCTTTACGCTCGCTCCGATGTCCAGACAACCCGCGAGGATCGCTGGCTGGTTGGCCACAATCCCGACGGTGCGACCCGCGACGCGACCAAACGCGCACACAATGTTCATCGCGTAGTTTTCGTGAACCTCAAGCAGCTCGCCCTTGTCCACCACCGCGCGCAAGATCTCTTTGCTGTCGTACGGCCGGTTGCTCTCAATCGGGACCATCGTGTCCAGCTCTGGGCACTCCCGGTCCGCCGGATCGTCGGTGCGTACGACGGGCGGGTCTTCGGTGTTGTTAGACGGCAAGTACGACAGCAACGCGCGGAGTGTGTGAATCGCGGATGGCTCATCCGGCGAGGTAAAATGCGACACTCCCGAGCGGCTCGCGTGAGTGTGCGCGCCACCAAGCTCTTCTTTGGTGACCTCTTCGTGCGTGACCGCTTTGATCACATCGGGCCCGGTAATAAACATGTAGCTGGTGCCCTCAACCATCAGAATAAAATCCGTGATCGATGGCGAGTACACAGCCCCTCCAGCACAAGGCCCAAGCACGGCGCTAATCTGCGGAATCACCCCAGAAGCTAGGGTGTTGCGTAGAAAAATCTCAGCATACCCAGCGAGCGACTCAACACCCTCTTGAATGCGCGCGCCGCCCGAGTCGTTGAGTCCAATCACCGGCGCTCCGACCTTCATCGCGAGGTCCATCACATTGCAGATCTTCTGCGCAAACGCAGAGCAAAGCGAGCCACCAAACACGGTAAAATCCTGGGCGAAAACAAACACCTTGCGGCCGTCTACGTTTCCGTAGCCTGTGACGACACCGTCACCGGGGATCTTCTGCTTCTCCATGCCGAAGTCTGTGCAGCGGTGCGTGACGAGCCTATCGAGCTCTACAAACGAGCCGGGATCGAGCAAGAGGTCAATGCGCTCGCGAGCGGTGAGCTTGCCAGCGGCGTGTTGTTTGTCATTGCGCTCTTTGCCGCCCCCTTCGAGGGCACGGCGTTCGAGATCAGCAAGGCGGTCGAGGACTTGGTCGCGTGTTGTCATTGGGGATTTGCTAACCGGTTAGCTATCACAACAACGGGTTTGGCGAAATGCTCGATCCGCTATCGCCGCCCAATCGGAGGCACCAGGATAAACGCGACCCCGTTGAACACGTCTTCAATCGCGAGACCCAAAGCGCACACTTCGAGGCCCACGGAGTATGGATTCGATAGCGAGCTCAGAAGTTCACCACAGTGCAACGACTTCAGACTGCGGAGACGCTCACCTCGCTTGGCGCGTGTCTCCCACGACAAGTGCGCATACACGAGACGAGTCGCCCGCGCTCGAACCAGATCATAGTTCGCCCACACCGACTGCATAGTCTTGGGCACCCCAGCTGAAAGTTCACGGTGAAATCCGTGGTCAAATTGATGCGATGACTCACGGTCATCAACGGCGCTCCCCGTCTTGTCGCGGCGCTCTGTCCCATCCATGGAAGACTCCGTGCTAAGCCGCCAGCGAAGCGGACGGGCGTCTCCTAGCCCGCCTTCGATCCCGAGCGCAGCGAGCCGTGCGGCAAAATCACGGACGAGCACTTCAGCGGTCGCGACACTGTCCGCCATTGACGCGAGGGCCGCGCAGGTGGCCAGATCCGGAGGCGTTTCAAGCACGCTCGTGAGGTTTGAATCGATCAGAAACACTGACCCGGTGGCGTTGCATTCGTAGCAGTTGCTCCAGCCCGCGTTGGTCATGCCCGAGCCATTGCATGGCTTGCATATCTCGGCGATGGGCTGCACAAACCCCCGCTGCGTGTTGTTGATCCATGACAACGGAATCAGCCCCCGCGCTGCCAGCAGCTCCCACGCCTCGGATGCTGTCGTCACACTCGCAATGGCATCTCTCACCTCAGCCAGACGTGGTCGTGGCGGCTCGGTGAGCGGCTGAATCAGTCAGTCGTACTCGGTGGCCATCGATGCCCGAAGGTACCAGCAGTGCAGGGAATCACCAAGCAGTCCTAAGGCATCTAGCGCGGCCCGATTGGAGGCACGAGCATAAAGACGACCCCATCGAAGACGTCTTCAATCGCAACTCCGAGACCGCACGCAGCGACGGCCCAAACATAGGGATTTTGCAGGTCGCGAAGGAGTTTTCCCGAGTGCTCAGACAGCTTGAGTGGGTCACTGATCAGTCGCTCACCTTGTTTGGCGCGAAGCTCCCACGAAGCGTGAGCGTTGATGGCTCGCATGGCGCAGCACCTAACTCCGAGCTCACTGGCCCACATGGGGTGCACGTCAGGCATCATGGCCTTGATCTGCTTGTGAAACTCTACGTGCGATTGTGCTGGCGCTGAAGGGTCGTCGATGGCGCTCGCCCCTCCTTTGGTGCGTTGCATTCTGTCCTTGAACCGTGTCGGAGCTACTCGCCATCGAAGCGACCGGTCTGCGTGCGTAGGTTTTGTGAGTCCGAGCTTTGCGAGCTCAGTTGCGAAGAGCCAGGCCAACGGCTCTGCTGCAGCGATTGCATCGCTCATTGATGCCATGGAGATGCAGGTCATAAGGTTCGGTGGTGTCTCGCGAACGTTGGATAAGTTCTGCTCCGTGAGCAGTGCCCGTCCCCGGCCATAGCAAACATAACAATCGCTCCATCCCGAGCTTGCCATGCCTGATCCCTCGCAGGACGGACACAGCACCAAGTTTGGCTCGAAGTATCCCCGCCCCGCATCAGCGAGCCAAGACTCTGGAATCAGTCCCCCAGCAGCCAGCAACGCCCACGCTTCGGCGGGGGTCACAGCGCCTGCCACGGCGGCCTGCACCTCCGCGAGCCGTGGCCGTACAGGATCGGTCAGCGGTTGGATCAGTGTGTCGTACTCCGTGGCCATGGCGTACGAAGGCACCAATAGTTGAACCGATCACCAAGCCGGCGGAATCACCGCCCCCACTGGGCACTCAGGCTCACACCCGGCGCAACAGATGAACTGCTCTGGGTCGATAAACAGCCGCATGCTGTTGGGGCTCAACGCACCCTCCTTTCGACGAAGCTCGACAAACTCACGAACCTCGACAGGTCCGTGAATCGCGTCGACGGGGCAAGCGTTGAAGCACTCTGCTTGGCAGGGGCCGGCACACTGATCGGTGATTACATAGCTCATAGAACAGCTGAACAGTGCAGCTTGAGTGCCAACAGGATCATTGCTCTGAACCGCAGCAAAACCCGTTGAACAATCAGGCTTAGTTCAGTGTTGCAACGATATTTCGTGATCCATAGCAACGATATGTCGTGGTACGCTTGTCCCATGCGAGCGGTCGTTTTAGTCGCCATCACCGATGCCCTCAGCCGCGTGCACAGCACGCAAGCCTGTGCAGCGACGTTGTTTCGAACCCTCGAAGCTCACTTCGCGCTCTTGTCGATGACCGTCACGCTGGGGACCCGCGCTCCCATGAGCTTCGGGGCGCCGGGCCGTCCAGGGCGTGAGTGTGTGGTTCCGCTTGTGGACGTGCACGGAGTGGACGGCCGGATTCGACTGCTGTTTGGAGGAAAAAAGAGCGGCGCAGAGGTCCCGTCCGAGAGCTTACTCGAAGATCTAAGCGTGGTTTTGTCGGGTTTTTTTCGGCAAATGCAGGTGTTTGAGCGCGTCGGTGCGGTGGCTCACCGTGCGCACCGGACCAGCCGATTGCTTGATGAGCAGCTGAAAGCCCATTCACTGCCAACGACCATCGTCGCCGAGTCGCCCACCATGCGCAGGTTGTTCGGCGAGACCCTTCCGCTGGTCGCCCGCCAGGACATATCGGTGCTCATCACCGGCGAAACCGGAACGGGTAAAGAGCTCGTCGCTCGCCGCATCCACGAGCTCTCGTCGCGGTCTAAGCGTGCGTTTGTGTCGGTGAACTGCGGCGCCATCCCATCAGAGCTCGTTGAGAGCACGCTCTTTGGTCACGAGCGAGGGGCTTTTACCGGCGCGGTCAAGCAGCAGTTGGGCGTGTTTGAGCGCGCGGACAGTGGGACGCTTTTTTTAGACGAGCTCGCCGAGCTCTCGCCGCAAGCGCAGGTCAAATTGCTGCGTGTGCTGCAAGAGCGTGAGATTGAAAGGGTGGGCGCTGCGAGTACGCGCCCTGTGGACGTGCGCGTGGTGTGCGCCACACACAGAGATCTTGAGCAGCGCGTGAGGGCCGGGCTGTTTCGCGAGGATCTGTTCTACCGGCTCAACGTGTTCGCGGTGCATCTGCCCCCGTTGCGCGAGAGGCCAACCGAGATCGCGGTTTTAGCGAGGCACGTTTTGCACGCGGTCGCTGCCAAGCTGGGCGTCGCGACGCCAACGTTGTCGCGCGCAATGGTGCAAGAGCTACAGAGCTACACTTGGCCCGGCAACGTGCGAGAGCTTCAGAACGTGCTCGAGCGAAGCGTGCTGCTGTCCGCTGGCGGTGAGTTTGTGTTGGAACTGCCAAAACACTCACGGATTACGTATCGTGTGCGCACCTTCGCAGACGCATCACGCAAGGCCATCGAAGACGCACTCGCGGTCTCAGACGGGCGTGTGTATGGTGCCGGAGGGGCGGCAGAGCTGCTGGCACTGAAGCCCACAACGCTCGCGAGTAAGATCAAGAAGCTCAGAGTGCGCGTGGGGTGATGGCGACTGGTCAAAGCCCCGCACGGGATCCGTAGCGGGGCTGTTACTTCGGCTCGATCTTTGGAGACTGCGCGTCAATTCGGTCGATTTTTCCGCGCGAAAGAAACACCCGGCGATCGGCGACGGCCTCTGCGAGCTCGCGATCGTGTGTGACTAAAATCACTATTTTGTCTTGCTCGCGTGCCGTGGTGATCGCCGCGATCACTCGCTCGGTGGACGCTTGATCCAATCCCGCCGTGGGCTCGTCAAAGAGCAGCACACTGGGGTTATGCAGTGTGGCGCGGGCAAGCGACAATCGCTGCAATTGTCCTCGTGAATACGTCCGCGCAGGCCGGCCGCCAAACGAGCTAAGTGCGTATTGAGCCACGACGCGCTCGATCGCGGCGCTTGCGTCTGCGAGGCGGTACAACCGTGCATAAAGCTGCAGCGTCTCGATGGCGCTCAGCTCGGGGTACGCCAGAGCGTCGTGCGCGACGATCCCGATGAGCGAGCGGATGTGTTTGGCGTCCTCGGGCAGCAGCCACTCATCGTAGCGAACGGTCCCCGCAGTGGGGCGCTGCAGGGTGGCTAAGACGTTGAGGAGCGTGGATTTTCCCGCGCCGTTGTGGCCTTCGAGTGATGTGACTGTGCCCTTGCTAAACGTGAGCGAGACGCGGGTGAGGGCGCGGGTGGCGCTGAAGTGCACGACGAGATTTTCAACGACGATCTGCTCGACAAGGGCCGTGCTTTGGTCACTTGTTTCGCTGGATTTTATCGCTTCTGTGGGGCTCGTCACGACGGTCTCTAACTCGCTCATTTAGCGCCCAGGATTTTTGTATCGACCGGTGTTTACCCGCGCGAGCCAGTGCACAAACGTGTCCTTCTTCTTCGCATAAAACAGCGGAACCCCCATCTTCCCCAGCCCATCCCTCAGCAACGCCACTCGCAGCTGGTCGTCCTCGACGAGAGACTCTTTCACCGCCGTGGCAATACTGCTGTCTTCACTCGCTGAGACGCCTGCAAAATCTCTACCCATTGGCGCTATGACACTAATCCTATGCCGCCCTGCGCGGGCTTGCGCAAAGATGGGCTTGAGCTTCTCTGCGTCGTCAAACGGGTCCAGATCGCTCACCACCAAGATCGTTCGGGGCTCACGGGCTCCGTCGATCGCCGCGAGCAGCGCCGCCGCCAGGCCGTGCCTTCGCGCCAATCCAGAGCCGTCGTGTTTCAGGGGAAGCAGGATGCCTCGGGCTTTGCAGAAGGCGCGCAGCACACGAGACTTCTCGTCTGTGGCCTCGATTCGCGCGTGAAGCATGGGGTCATGCTTGAGCGCCTCTTTCGCCATCTTCGTCAGCTGTTCGCGCGCCTCAGGCCCAGGCAACACCTCAACCCCCTCTTGCTCGCGAAAGTATCGCGCCACGGTCTGATCGAGCTGCTCGTCGTCAAGATCGGTGAGGTCTTCGTCAAAAATGGTCCGCTGGTCAATGGCCGCTTCGACAATGTTGTGCAGGTGGCCAGGTGTCGCTCCGACGCCATATTTGCAGGTAATTCTCGAATCAAACGCAATAAGTCCTAAGCGATCTCCGCCCATCTGTGTGCTGCGCGCAGCTTGCACCACCAGCTCAATGGCGTAGTCGAGCTTTGAACCGCCCTTGAGGTCGCCTCGCATCGACGGTCCCACGTCCATCACCACCACACGTGTGGTCTGGGCGTCGTCTTCGGTCTCGCGGACCAAGAGCTTTCCACGGCGGGCAGAGGCCTTCCACGCGATGCGGTGGTAGGGGTCACCGGGGCGGTGCTCACGCAGCTCGCGGATCTCAGCGCCCTCGCCCATACGCGGTGACGAGCGGCCCGAGCGCGCCTCACTCTCGGGCTTGTGCGCGGTCCTTCGGGGCCTTGAGCCTTGTGACTTCGGCGCAATCTCAAGCACCAATGGGTTCGGAAAATACAACGGCGCCCACGCCAGACCCAGCGGCCCACTCACGGTCATCCAAGCCCCGTGAAGCACGTGTCTGCCCGCATGACCCGGGGTCAGCTCAAGATCAAACGTCGACACGGTCTCTGGCGGAAGCTCAATGCGCGCGCCCTTCCAGCGCGACTGCCGAAGCCCTGGCGAGAGCGACAGCCTTGGAGTGGCCAAAATAATCGTCGAGCGCGTGGGGTTGCGCAGCGCGATCCGCACGATCACGGGCTCTTCGGGCTTGCGCGGACCCTGCGCGATCCACCAGCTAAATTCCAGTCTCTCGCGCCGCATCCTGCGGGGAATGGGCACCGTGGCGACCCACGCGAGGGCCAAGCCAGTGAGGATCGCTTGTCCCGCCGAAGCGAGGGGCTCAAGCGTCCCGATCAAACCTCCGAGGGTCATGGCGACGCCACCAAAGAGCGTGAGCTTTCCGTTGGTGCTGAGAGATGGCAAGTTGAGCCTTTAGCCTTTAGCCCCGTGCATTCACGGTGCTGCCGTAGGTCGGTTCGCCTCGCGCGTCCGAGCGTCGATACGGAACACTCTCAAGCGCCTCTTCAATCAACGCCTCACGGGTCAGTCCTTCGGCGTCGGCCTCTGCACTCAAGACAATTCGGTGAGCCAAAACGCTCGCTGCCAAGCGCTTGATGTCATCGGGAGTGACAAAGTGCCGGCCGCGAACAAGCGCACACGCCCGCGCCGCCAGCCGC
>JANNCG010000870.1:0-6161 GCA_031386385.1 Myxococcales bacterium | reverse complement strand
GATGAACATCATGCTCGTGAGCGTCACCGAACGCACCCGCGAGATCGGGATTCGCCTCGCCATCGGCGCCCGCGCCAAGGACATCCTCGCGCAGTTTTTGGTTGAGGCGGTTGTGCTCGCCATCGTAGGCGGTTTTGCAGGCTTAGGCCTTGGCGTCTTGACCAGTTTTATCGTCGGAAAAACCACCGATTGGGCCGTGAAAGTGCAGCCCACCAGCGCGTTTGTCGCCGTGGCGGTCGCTGGTGGGATTGGGGTGATCTTTGGATTTTTTCCCGCCCGACGCGCGGCGCAGATGGACCCTATTACGGCACTGAGGCACGAGTGAGAGTGATGGTATCTCCTGGTTTTGTATCTCGTACGTTGCCGCTAACTGCTGCAATGATTCTAGGATTCTCGTCGGTGGCGGGCGCGCAAGTGCGTGCGCAAACGCTACTCCCAACACAATCACCAACGCAGCCACCACCACCTCCAGAAGCACAGCCACAACAGACGCCCGCGCTGATTGCTCCCAACCCAGCGCCCAACGCGATGGTGCCTGAAGTGACCTCTGCACGTGCACTCACCTTGGCGACGGTCCTTCGAAGAGCGACCGCAGATGCACCTGCGGTGATCACCTCGATTGAGCGCGCTCGGGCGACGACGGTGCAAATTGATGTGACACGAGCGCAGTATTTGCCCAGTATTTCGGTCTCTTCGAGCCCATCTGTGAACATCAGCAACGGAAACTTTGTCGTCGCCGGTGGTCTCGCGAGCGCTGGCCAGACCGTGAGCTCAGGGCAAATAGACGCCACCGTTGGCGTTCGCTGGACCATCTTTGACTTTGGCCGCACCAGCAACGCGATCGCCGTCGGTGAGGCCTCAGCGCGCGCCGCACGGCTCGATATTGACTCAGCTAGGCGCACGGCGGTGAGCGCAGCAGTGTCAGCTTTTTATGCGGTAGTTCTTGATCAAGCGGCCGTTGAGGTGGCCCGCGAGAGCGAGAGACAGAGGACCCGTTCTCTTGCAGTCACGCGTGGGTACACTGACGCTGGAGCACGGCCCCCCATTGAGCTCACGCGCTCTGAAGTGGCGCTCGCGACGGCGCGAGTGGACGTGGCAAATGCGACGGCCCAGCTGCGTGTGGATGAAGTGGCGCTGCTCACGGCGCTTGGGATGGATGCGGTAGAAGAGATCGCGGTGCGGGTTCCGAATCCGTTGCCCGAGGTGGCGGATGTGACCAGCGCGACAAGAGCAGCCTCGGTGCGGCCAGAGGTCCTCGCGACGCATCAGCGCGTTGAACAAGCGGACGCTCAAGTGAGAGCTGCACAGCGTGGGTACTGGCCCACGTTGAGCGCCAACGCGAACGCGAGCATTCGGTATACAGAGCGTTTTGGTCAACCTGGGAGCGGGTTAAGTGAGAGCGCCTCTGCGGGTGTCTCGCTTGTTTGGCCTGCGTTTGATCCCACGGTGAGCGCTAACGTTCGTGTCGCAGAGGCCAACGCGAGCGCTGCACGAGCACAGGATGCGCAGACGTTATTCGCCGTTCGCAGTGAGGCGCTTCAAGCTGTCGTGGCGTCGAGAGTCGTGCGTCAGACCATTGAGCAAGCAGAGGTCCTTGCGCGCGGTGCCGCGGCGACGCTGGCCTATGCAGAGGGCCGATATGCCAACGGGGCTGCAACGTTGATTGAGCTTGTGGATGCGCAGACCAGTGACGCGCAAGCGCGTGGATCGCTCATTCGCGCGCGATGGCTGTGGGAAGCAGCGAAGGCCCGTGCGTGGATCGCACAGGGAAATACAGAATATTTTCAATAAGCCGTTGGGCGGTTTCTGTGACATCTTGGGGTGATTAAGTCACTTGGTTGGTGCTGCCCGTGTCTGCGGGACGGCCACGCAAATTGAAAACGAGAACACTCATGATTCGACGAAGACATTCCCTTTTGGTTTGGTTTGCTTTTATCGCCACGTTGCTCATGGCGCTGCCTGCGAGTGCCTCACACTTTCGCTTTGGAACGGTGAGCTGGACGGTCCCTAACCCCATGCAGCCACGAACGGTGCGGTTTGTGATTCAGCACGCTTGGGCGACGGCAAATATTGGATCCATTGTGTGGGACTTTGGTGATGCATCGAGCGTGATGCCTGCCGGCGTCCCGATTGGAGTTGGGGTGGATGGTTCGGGTGCACAGTACACAGTACTTGAGTCCGTAGTGACTCACACGTACGCGAATGACGGGCCATTTACCGCGTTTTTTGAGGCATGTTGTCGTGTCGCCGGGTTGATCAACGGAGGGGGTGCGAGCTATCGCGTGAGTACAGTTGTGGATCTTCGAGGCGCCAACCTAGGGGGACCCACGACCAACGCGCCATCGGTGATTCAGCTGCAATCAGGAGCAGTACGTACATACACATTTGCGGTGAGTGATCCCGATGGAGACCCCGTGACGTGCCGCTTTGCGACCAACACAGAGGCGGGATTTTCGCCTGCGACGCCGTCGATTCCTGTGGGCGGGGCGGTGCCTACACTCAGTGATGTCGCAGGTGGCTGTCGCTTATCGTGGAACCTTGCGCAGGCCGTTGTCGGGCAACGGTACGCTATGCACTTGATGATGGAGTCAACTCACGCGGGTGGGATGGCCTCTGTTGCTCCGCTAGATTTTATCGTCGAGATTGTGGGAGAGGCTCCGCCGACTTGCGCCGGGTCTGCAACCAGACTTGTCGGAGCAGGCACTCGTGTGATGGACTCGGTGACAGGGACGAGCGCAAATGCTGGAGAAATGCTGAGATATAGCGCTGTGGGCGTGCCCGCGACGGTGACCCTGACACCCATGAGTCCGGCGATGGGTGCGTCGCCGTTGATGGTGGGGATCTCGTTTGTTCCGACGGTCGCTGAGGTGGGCCGGACGTATGTGATCTTGGTGAATTTTACGGACCCGCGCAACGCGACGGGCACGTGCGTGCTCAACTATCAGGTCGTTGCTGCCACGTGTATGGGCGGCGGGACGGTGTGCAACTCGGGTGTGGGCGCGTGTGCTCGTCCTGGAATTTCGTTATGCAATGGCGCGATGAGCGCGGGCTGCTCTGCCATCGCTGGGATGCCGAGTAGAGAGAGTTGCAACAACATTGACGACAACTGTGATGGGATGATTGATGAGATGGACGCAGAGTGCAACGGTCAGCGGCCAGCGTGTTTGAGTGCCATCATGATGTGTGTTGAGTGCACAACTAACCGTCATTGCATGGGAAACCGCCCCGTGTGCAATCTGGTCACGAATGTTTGTGGCGATCCAGACGTGGATATGGACGGGCTCACTGCCAGCGTTGAGGCGCGTCTGGGGACCAACCCAAACAACCCTGACACGGATGGAGATGGGGTTCCGGATGGGCGTGAGGTGCGACCGGGGCCTGGATTTGGAGCGCTCGATACGGATATGGACGGCACGATTGACGCGCTTGATCTTGACGATGACGAGGACGGGATCCTTACGCGCGACGAGCTTGGCCGTGATGGCATCATGAACCCGCTCAACACCGACAGCAACGTCCCTGCTGGACAAGGCCGCTCGGACATGGTCCCAAACTATCTCGACGACGATGACGACGGAGATGGAATCCCGACGCGAATCGAAGTCTCACAAGAAGCCATGACGCCTGCGGATGCGGATATGATCCCTGCGTATTTGGACACCGATAGCGACAACGATGGGGTGTTTGATATCGTTGAAGCGGGCGGCAATCCCCTTCGCCCTGACAACTCAGACAACACTGATCGACCGGACTTTTTGGACACCGATAGCGACAATGACTGTGCGTTGGACAGCGCCGCGAGCGAGGCGGGGATGGCGCGCATTCGTCCTGCAGCAAACCCAAACGCAAACTGTATGGACCCCACGCCGGTATGCAACACGATGATTGGTGTATGTGGTGCCGACGGTGATCGTGACGGCGACGGATTGCTCAACCTCGAAGAGCTGCGCATTGGGACAGACCCGAACAATCCCGACAGCGATGGCGACGGAGTGAACGACGGGATTGAGCGCGGGATGGATCGAATGGGTCCACGAGACACGGACATGGATGGCATGATTGACGCGCTGGATCCCGACGACGACGGCGACGGTGTGCCCACCGCCATGGAGCACCGAGGAGAGAACCTCTTTGACACCGACAATGACGGAACCCCTGACTATCGAGACACCGATGACGACGGCGATGGGATTGCAACGCGTATTGAATTGGGGTTGGATACGTCACCGAATGGAGACTTCGATCGCGACGAGACTCCCTCGTATCGTGATACGGACAGCGATGATGATGGCGTCCCCGACAGCGTTGAAGCTGGCATGGAACGGGTCCCAGCCAACACGGATATGCAAATGGACGGGCCGGATTTTTTGGATCGCGACAGCGACAATGACTGTATCCCCGACAGCGACATGCGCGAGATGGGAAGAGCGCGAATCGACGTGAATATCCCGTCACTCAACGCAGAGGCAAACTGCATGGGGTCTACACCGGTGTGTGACCTGGTGCGGAGCGTGTGTGTTCCGTGTGTGAATCGAGGAGGGGCAGCGTTGGGATGCAACACAAACGACAACGGACGCGTGTGCTTGATGACCAACCCCGTGATGACGAGCATGAACCGGTGTGGCTGCAATATGGATGCAGACTGCGCGGCAGACCGTCGCTGTGATGTGATGAACAACGCGTGTGTGTTGCGGCCGGTGGTGATGGACGCGGGTGTGAATGACGCGAGTGCAAACGATGCGAGCGCAAACGATGGCGCTGTTGTGAGTGATGCCGCTCTCGACAGCGGCGTGCTCACGGGCGGAAACCTCATGGGCGAAGGGCTGTGCTCGTGTCGTGTCCCTGCAGGGCCAACACAGGGGCGCGACTCGCGTGCTGCAGGACTGCGTGGGTTGCTTGTGGTGCTCGTTCTCGCTGGAGTGGGCAAGCGTCGGGCACGCGCGAGCTAGCGTCGCTCATTTTTACATTCTGTCACCTTGCGTGAGCGCGCCGTTCTCACTGGCACTGCGTGGTTCGAGCACCACTGACTCGCCTGAGCGCGTGCAGCCAGAGTTTGCGATTTTGTCCGAAGAGCAGCTCGCCGACTGCTACGTGATCGAGCCCGAAGCCCCTATTGTCGCAGCTACGGCTGCGCTCATCTCGACGAATCAATCGATTGTCTTTGGACCGCGAGAAGTTCCGCTTCCGCGTGGTGGATGGTTGGGAGAGATCACTTCGCACGAGTGTCTTGTAGAGGCATTTCACGACGCGCCTTCAGTCCACGAGGTGAGTCTGTGCATGCAAAAGCAGCTCAACCTCGCGGCTCACTTGCGACGGGAGTTCAACCGCAACAAACTGCCACCACGGGCTGCGCTGACCCCGCTCTGGATCGTTAGCGGCGGCGATCCTGTAACGGCGCGAGCAGCGTTGGGATTTGCGCCGATGCTCCCGCTGCACTCACCGTCTACACACGGCTGGCCGAACGGATTCTACAGCGCTCCGAGCGGATACGCGCTGCACTTGGTGGTTACGTCAGAGCTAGATATGTCCAACGAGACGCTGCTTCTTCGATTGATGGGTGCAGGTAAGACCTTCGAAGCTGCGGTAGAGACTTTGTTGGGATTGCCAGAGCACCGATGGGAGCGAGATGCGCTGCTGCCTTGGATGCGCGAGTTAGACTTGACCCGGCAAGAAATCATTGCACAATACCCAGACGAACGTGAGGCTAGTACGCAAAGAGCCCCTCTTCGCCATCGTCCTCAATGTCCACCACGCACTGCAGATCGCTCGCGGCCGCGGCAGCCCAGCGGTACAATATATCTCGATTGCTGCGGTGAATGTGTAGTCGATCCACGGTGCGCTCGAGGCGCTGATCAAACCAGCGATCAGGATGCTCTGGGGTCGTCGCAGGCATTAACCACTCAACGGGGCTCTTCATCGCGGCGGGGTGAATACTCGTTGTCCGTACGGGCACAACGCTCTCTTCACGAAGCTCATCCCAGGGCAACTCGTTCAACATCCTGGCGCACTCTCCCGCATCAGGGATGCGCTTTTCTTTGTCCTTCTCAAGCAACTGGGTGATGAACTGATCAAACCCGGTACCCAGCGCGGGGCGCACTGTGGATGGCTTCGGGATGGGGTCGTTCAAATGCTCACTGGGGTGACGCCCTACGCGGGCCCCG
>JANNCG010000860.1:0-5751 GCA_031386385.1 Myxococcales bacterium | reverse complement strand
CGTCCCGAACCAAAGCGTCCACCGTCGAATCGGGCTCTGCATCGACCGATGGAGAGTCCATCGCAACGCTCTGACGATCCGCGAACGAATCATCATCCAACGCATCAAGCTCTGCGTCGCCCAACGATGCGTCAACAGGATCGTCCTCGACCCGCGCACGAGCTCGCCCGGGAAGCAGGCAGCCGGTCGCGAGGAGCACGAAACTAAGACACGAAATGCGTGAAAAATGACTGGCTAGTGAGGCATTCAACATGGTTTTCTCCGTTAGAACGCGCCGAACAAGCGTAGGAGGACTTCATTCGCGGACCACGTCGGTGAGAGCCCATGCAATCGCACATTCGAGGCCCTGGACTGATGCGTCGGCGTTGATCGCGTCGCGCCCACAATCAACCAAGTCACTCCTCCAACGAGAGCCGCAGCACCAACGCCGAGTGAGGCATTGAGCAAGAGGTTGGGAGTGTACGGATCCGGTCCGGTAGGGCTCATGAAGGCCTGCACTTGCGTGGCATTGGAGCACAGAATATCTCCGCCGCTTGGGCGACAACCGGCCGCAGAAAACGCCGCAGATTGCAGCACAGCAAAGCCTCCAGAGAGGCCAAAACTCACCACCGCAATCCCGCCGAGGACGAACGGTCCAGCACCCACGTGAGATTGCACTGGCGGTTCGCGACGCGGCGATGAAGTAGGCGGATCAATGCGTGATGGGTTGGAGGCTAAGTTGGGGTTTGGGTTGGGAGTGGAACCTGCGTTGATGTTGGTGCTCGTGTTTGTGCTTGAAGGGCCGTTGGAAGCGGAAAATCGCGCTGGAATTTCGGTGCGATTGAAGGCTCCGGCTATTCCCCGGACTGCGACGCGAAAGGGTTCGACATTGGGCGCAGTTGCCTCAACGAGCAGTTCGCCGGGATCAATCGGGAGTGGCAAACCAAACTCCGATTGCACAATCACACGACTCCCGACACGCACAACAATCCCAGGAGCGGGATTGGACGGAACCACCACAGTCACCAGCACAACTCGAGACTGATTGAGCGTCAACAGCCGGCGACACTCTGTGATCAATACTTCTCGTCGCGCGACGGTCGCGTCTTGCTGCGCTTCACGCAAGCAGAGTTCCGCTTGTTCGAGTGCGCTGGCAAAGCGGGAGACGTTGCCCAATTCTCTCGATAAAAACGCACGTAGCGATGGGGTGAGCTCAATCCGTCCGGCCTCCTCTGCGAGAGCTACTGCTACAGCGTGACGTCCTGCGGTTGCGGCGTCTTGCGCCCTCTCGACGAGCGCACGCCGCGCTGCGAGCGCGCCTTCGGTGTGCACAGTGGGAGCGGTTTGCGCGTATGATTGACGACTCATTGCCACAAAGGCGGGAAGGAGCATCGTGAAAATGGAGCGAAGGCGAATGTGGTATCGATTCATTTGCTTCATAGTGTCCGGGTGTGAATTGAGGGCTGCGCTGAGCAGTAGTTCGTCATCCAAGCGCCGTGCGATGCGCACCGACAAGCTCGGGCATGGCGACCCCACGCAGGGCATTTCGCCAGTGCATCGACAGCCTCAGAAAAACCTCACAAAGTCCGGCGGCGTAAACCTCGTTTGCTCCGTAGCGACGCCATTGCTTGAGTCCAAGTACAGCCCATCGGATGACGACCGTGGTAGTTGCTGACACCAACCGATCGCGCTTCGATAGACGGCGGAGCGAGCGAACGTGAGCGACTGCATCGAAGGCTCCGAGCCGATCGGACGGGTGCTTGTGAGCAGTCCGCAGCGCGCCGCGCCGTCGATTGCCACTGAGTTCAGCTGAAGACGACTGTCATTGACGCCCACCAATCCAAGCGCAGACTCCCAATTTGCCGTCGCGGGGCACATCCCTCGCGCGATGCACGCGCGCGGCAAAATCCCGGTCACACTGACGTTTTGCGCCGTGAGATTGCCATCCATGACGAGCACCCCAACGTCCTTGGATTCAGCAATCGCCACACGGGTCATTGAAAGCGTGGCGCGTCGCTGAACGGCGGCGCCCCACCCACCGGTTCCATCATTTGCGGACTGCGTTCGCGCGATTCGAACGTCCGTCAACGTGGCCAACGTGCCGGTGTCGCTCACCACTGCCGCGACCTTGTGTGCCTCGGCAATGATCGCCCGCTCAAGACCGACGTTCGCGCCTCCAAACACCAGCAGACCAAACCCCTCAGAGCCATCGGCAGCAGACGCAGTCCGTTGGATGACTGCGTCCGAGAGCCGCAGGTTCGTGACGGCATCTCGCGCGAACACACCGATTTCAGTGCTTCCCTCAATCACGGCGCGCTCAATCGTCGCACGCGCACCGGCCTGCACTCGCACTCCCCACCCACGCTCACCGTCGACGGAGGGGCGTGTATCCATCACACGCAAGTCCGTCGCTGCGAGTGATGTATTCATTCCGTCAACGAATACTGCGACATGTTGATTTTGCGTCAGAGTCGCGCGGTCGAGCGTGAGGCGCGCGCCGTCCTCAACGTCGACGCCGTTGCCGTTTGAGTCCGCGCCTGCGCTGGTCGAACGCGCCGAGAGGTTCGACACGGTTGCGACAGTCCCAGCTCCCACGACATGCACACCTCCCTCTGCATTGTCCACGAGCGTTGCCGAGGCGATCGTCGCTCGTGCGCTGTTTCGGACGTGAATAGCCCCCACACCATCAATGCTCGCGCGGCCAGCAGCGGTCGCCAACACCGTGAGGTCGCTCGCCATCAATACCGTGTTCGGATCGGTCACGAAAACCGCATTATCTCGATTTCGATCGAAGACCGCACGATCCACGGTCGCGACAGCACCCCCTTCGACGTCGAGTCCACGCCCGTACGCTCCGTCTACAAGGGGTGCGGTCCGAAGGACCACCGCGTCCGCAAGAGTTAGATTCGCTCCACTGCCAGCGGCAATCACGGCGACAGACTGATTGCGGTCGAACGTGGTGCGGCTCACGTTTGCGGTCGCGCCCGGACCGACGAACAACCCGAATCCGTCGCGCGGCGTCTCGGAGGTCTCTGTTCGACGCACCACAGAGTCCGACAGTTCGATGCTCGTCATTGCGTCACTCCCGCCGATGCCTGCGCTGTCGTTGGAGTCGAGCAGCGATCGGGTGATTGACACGCGCGCCCCTTCGCGTGCCACGACGCCATATCCCTTACTGCGATCGCTCATGCGCGACTGTGTGCCGAGCACAGCGGCGTCGGTGAGGGTTAGCATTCCGCCGACCGCGGCCACTCCCGCGTCTCGACTTCGAAACACCATCGCCCCAGCGATGCGCGCGGTGGCGTTCAGGACCAGCAATCCAACGCCGTCAGTGCCATCCATTCCTGCTCGGGTATCGGCAATCGTCACTCGCTCGCCCGAGAGCATTGCGCCACCCTCTGCAAGCATCCCGAAACGATAAGCGTTGGTCACGGCCACTCCCCGAATCGAGAGGTTTCGATTGCCGTACGCTGAAAGACCCACAAGTGTCGTGCCTGAGACATTCACTGTGAAATTGCGCAAGGTTCCCGTCGATGCCGAGGCAGCGCGAACGACCCCGTCAGAGACCGCCGCGCGATCTCCGAAGGACGTTGGTCGAATGATCGTCTCCGCGGCACATGCACCAAGGACGATGACTCCATTGGGGATCGTAATCACCTCGTCGTAGGTGCCCTTGGCCACGGCAACAGTGGTGCCAACGGTCGCCCTGGCGAGGGCCTGACTGATCGTTCGATAGGCTGTTACCCGAGTGTTGCCTGCGCCAACACCAACCGCCGTATCGTTGACGAAAATTACGCTTGCGAGCGCATCAATTCCAGCGGGCCATTCGTCAGCGGTACAGGGGTCGCCCACCGGCTGGCACCCCGGAGTGCCGACCCAGTTTGCTTGGCCGGTTGGACAGTTCATTGGATCGTCCGCCGCGTAGGGCTCGCAAGTGCTGTAATCGATCGTCGGATCAGCCATGCCTGAGGTGCGCGACGAGACCGAGCGCCAGCCCATTGGACACATCGCGCGAGAAGGGAGCGCGGTGCGTGCCAAGACCATCGGTGCCGCAGGAGTCGCTGGCGGCGTGGGAGCTGTTGGTGCCCCCATTCCATCGGTAGGAGCGACCATTCCATCGCCAGGAGTGACCTCGTCTGCAGTCTCGGCATCGGTCGCCGGAACATCGTTCGGGGGCGCTTGGACATCATCCATTGTCATGGTCGGAGCTTGGGAACACGCGACCGACTGACAAAGTACGAACACGAAAGGGAAGAGAGCAAAACGCTTCATGTTCCGCATACATAGCGTGGAATTTTGGCGCACCCTTTCCATTGATGGCATCGAGCGGATTCGCTGGGAGCATCGACGGCGGTGCCGGGCAAATCAGTGCGCCAGCAATCGGAGGAGAGTGACGAGCCGGTGACACTCGCTCCGCTCGGTGCTCCATTGAAGCGCAAGGTTGTGCTTTGAGGAGGTCCTTTGGCTGCAACAGTCAATCAGGTAAGATCGCCGTGTGGCAACACCCCCAACGCTGCAAAGCTTCGATTTGAATCTATTGCTGCTCTTCGATATTCTGCACCGCGAGCGAAAGCTCTCGACCGCTGCCGCGCTGGTCGGACTGAGTCAACCCGCTGCGAGTCAAGCACTGTCACGCCTTCGCGAGGCGTTCGACGATGCTCTCTTCGTTCGTCGTGGGTCCGTGATGGAACCCACCGCCATCGCGAACACTCTCGCGCCGATGGTGCGCACGGCGATGGCGTCACTTGAGCGCGGATTAACCGCTGTTCGAACTTTTACCCCTGAGTCTAGCGAACGGGTGTTTCGGCTCGGCCTCGGTGAACTCGGCGAGATCGTCGTATTGCCTGAGATCGTGTCGCACGTCGCCACAGTCGCGCCTCATGTGATTATCTCGTCGGTACGTGGGACGAAGAGAGAGCTCGAATTGGTCGCGGCAAGCGGCGGAGTGGACCTCGCAATTGACTTTGAACCGCCCACCGATCCTTTCCTGCGGTGCGAGTTGGTTGCTGAAGAGGAACTCGTCGTCATCGCAAGCCTTGAGCATCCAAGGCTGCGTGGAGCGATCAGCGCAGAGGAGTTCTTGACTGAGCGACATGTGAAGGTCGACATCCCTCAGCCGATCCGAAAGCGCATTGAGCAGGTGCTCAACGCGCCGTTTCTGCCACTCCTCAAAACGGGCTGTATTTGCGCGCACTATAGTTCACTGCCAGCCGTGGTCATGGCGACGGATTCGATCGGTGCCGTCCCACGCAGACTCGTTGGCACTTCACTCTTCGCCGGTCGCGTTCAAGTGCTCGAGCTGCCCTTTCCGAACATCAAGCTGCCAGTCTACTTCTGGTGGCACCAAAGTCTCGACACAGATTTTGGTCTTAGTTGGTTACGCACGCTATTGATCGAGCATTTCTGGCGGGAGTGATGGGTCGAGGTGCCCGACTTGGAGTCTCGGTATTCCCAACGTCAGCGTGCGAGTTTGCATTGGTGTTGCAATCAAAGGCGGCGATATTACTTGTGAGCGTTGGTGACGCGGGAGGCGAAATAGGCGAAAAGTGCCGGGAGGCAGTCGCGCAAGTGGTCGAATTAATGGAAAAATCGGCTTATGACGTCATATTTGAAGAACGTTGTCGTACTTGAGGCACTCGCGTCCACACCCCCGTCCGCGCCCGTTGCAGCGTACACTGGAATGTCATCAATCCCCTGTGCCTCCGAGCGATGCGCCCACAGCGCAACCACAACACTCGCCAAACCAATCACGCGACACTGCCTCATGGTGAT
>JANNCG010001047.1:0-3808 GCA_031386385.1 Myxococcales bacterium | reverse complement strand
TTTCAGTGACGTACACGCCAATATCGAGGCGCTCACGTCGGTCGTCGAAGCCCTCAAGCGAGAACGTTTGGACGTGCAGTATTGCCTTGGCGATGTTGTGGGTTACGGCGCTTCGCCCAACGAATGCGCGGACCTCGTTCGCCGCGTTGCCAAACTGACCATCCTCGGCAATCACGACGCAGCTGTCGCCGGACGGATGGACTATTCGTACTATTACGAAGCCGCTCGTCGCGCGCTCGATCTGCACTCATCACTGCTCTCAAGTGAGAATCTCGCATGGCTGCGGTCGCTTCCATACAAGCACGATATTGAAGGCACTGACGTGCAGCTGTGTCACGGCTCTCCCGTCAGGATCGAAGAGTTTGACTACATCTTTGCTCCAGAACAAGCGCGGCTATGTTTGCCCTACTTCAACGAGCTTCCGGGGTTGACGCTCATTGGGCACTCGCACTTGTGCAAAGTGTTTGAGATGACCGAAGACGACGTAGAAGAGCTCCCGGCAAAAAAGTTTACGCTCCGGTCAGATCGCAAATACATTGTATCGGTCGGATCTACTGGCCAACCGCGCGACTACGACAATCGGGCGAGCTACGTGCTCTACGACACTGCTACCCGCGTGTTTGAGTTTAAGCGCGTCGAGTACGACATTGAAGGCGCTGCGCAAAAGATCTTCAGCGCGCAGCTTGAGCGCAACTTTGCTCATCGCCTGTTTATCGGTGTTTAAGCAGGCAATTGTCGCATGTTGAAGGACGGTGCAGGCGCCGTTCGAAAGCGCCAGGTTAGCAGCGCTACACCTAGAGCGCTGGTGCTTAGACCAATCCACTGAGAGGTCGTGAGTCCGAGAGTGTGTCCCCGCTCAATGTCGTCGCGGAGCAACTCAAGCCCTGAACGCGCGAGGCCGTACAAGACCATAAACGTGAGCGCGACCTGACCGTCAAAGCGCCGCCGCGGCCACAGGAGGACTTGAATGCCTAACAGCGTCAATCCAAGAAGCAACTCGTAGAGCTGTGTGGGATGTACAGCGATGCTGTGATTCGATGACTCACTGAGAAAACAGCGGCCATTGCGATACAGTCCGGCTAGCGAAGCGCAGCCTGTGGGGGTGGACTCAAAGCCAGAGATCATGTGTTGCCACCACGCGGGAGAGCCCTTGTGGTCGGGCCAGCGCGGAAAAGTTCCGAGTGTTTGGAGCCAGCGGGGTGCGGTGTGCGTGAGAGGGTGTCCGAAGTCACATCCGGCGAGAAAGCAGCCAGTGCGTCCCAACATCAACCCGAGGGCGACCGTGATCGTGGCCATGTCCGTGAGCTTCCAGATCGAGTATTTCTTAACCCGACAGAAGACGATGGTCGAGAGCAGTCCAGCGATAAACCCGCCGTAAACCACAAATCCATTTGCGCGTGGAACCAGCAATTTATCCCACAAAATCACGCTTACGCCGCCTGGATCGTGCCGTAAAAACTCCGCCTTCCACTGCACCAGGACGTACAACGCACGTGCCCCCGCGAAGGCGCTCGCTGCAGTGCTCATCGCCCAGAGTGCAAAGTCGCGATCGGGCATCAGCATCTTGCGTGCGAAGTGCAGGCCTAAGCGCGCACCCACGATATGGGCGAGGGCCAACATCACGCCATACGAGTAGATCGGCAGGCTCAACCACCCTTGCGTAAACGACGTTGTGAGAGTGAGTGCGCGCAACACGCCCAGCCGTTGGGCGCTGGGTGATCCAAGGGCAAAGCCCACAAAGGCGAGAAGCACGCACCACAATAAAAGAGCCAAATCATCAAGCGAAAGAGGCTTGCTCTTGTGGCCGACTCGGCGAAGCACAAGCATGAGCGGAGTGGCCAGCAGCGCGGCGATGCACAGGGATTTAAGAATGGGTCCGCTGAGGGTGAGCAGCACCGGATGCATGCACCGGTCTATACCGGGATCGTGAGCGCTTGGGTAGAGGTCGCGAAAACAGTGTAACGAACCTTCTACACCTGCGTACTCTGAGTGCACAGGAGTCTTAGATGCCTCGAAGTGTGTTGATTGTCGGCAATGGCGTTGCCGGGACACGTTGTGCGCTGACGCTGCGCGAACGTGACGAAGACGTGAAGATTCAGCTGCTCTCGGATGAGAGCGACTACTTCTTTTCACGCACCGCCTTGATGTACGCGTTTATGGATCGCCTCGCACGAAAGGACATGGAGCCGTACGAGCGCAAGGTGTACGACAAGCAGCGCATTGAGCGGGTGCGTGGGCGGGTGACGGATATTGATGCAACCGCGAAAACCGTGAAGATTAACGGAGAAAAATCACTTTCGTTTGATGAGCTTGTGCTCGCGACAGGGAGTGTTGCGCGGGGGTTGACGGTGCCCAATCAAGCGGCGATTAAGTCGGGGCTGCTGCACTTTGTGACGCTCCAGCATCTTGATGCCTGTGAGGCCCTTACGCCCAGCACGCGCGAGGCGGTGGTGGTTGGCGGTGGGTTGATTGGGATCGAGCTGGTTGAGTGCTTGCTTCACCACAAGATCAAGACCACGTTTGTTGTCCGCGAGGGTTGGTACTGGCCTGCTGCGCTGTGCAAAGAAGAGGGCGAGATTGTCGCCGAGCACCTGCGCGCGCAGGGAGTCAACTTGGTGGTGAGCGAGCAGATCAAAGACGTGGTCGTGGACGCCAATGGGCGGGTTGAGTCTGTGACGCTCACGTCGGGGACGAGCTTGCCGTGTCAGATGTTGGGCGTTGCGATTGGTGTTGAGCCGCAGGTCAAATGGCTTTCGAGCTGCAAAACTAGTCCTAAAGTCAACCGAGGGATTGTCACGGATAGCGCACTGCGCACATCTCTTAGCCATGTGTGGGCGGCGGGGGATTGCGCTGAGGTTCCGGTGGGGGATGGGGATGAGACGCTGGTTGAGCCGATTTGGTATGCGGCCAAAAGACAGGGTGAGTTTGTCGCGAGGCAGCTGTCAGGAGGGCACGAGAAGTATGTGCCTCCACGGTTTTTCAACAGCGCGAAGTTTTTTCATATTGAGTACACCACCGTGGGTGACTGGCGGATCATTCCGAAGGGGGCGCAGAGCTTGCTCATGCGGCCAAAATCTAAGAGCGAGGTGAGCGTGCGGATCGTGCACCACGAGAACAAAATGGTGGCCTTCAACGCCATCGGGTCACGCTGGGATCACAACATCATCAACCGCTGGATCGACGAAGGACGACCGCTTGAGTGGGTGCGAGCGCAGCTGCATCAAGCGCAGTTTGACGTGGAATTTGGCAGAGTATCACTAAAACAAATGACCGAGACAACTCTTGAGGCACGACCATGAGACAGCAAGGAAAACTCGCGTGGCTTAAGCACGACGTCACCCACCGGGGTGTCACCGCTTGGATGCTCGCGATCGCGATTACGCTCTTCTACATCGTGCTCTATTGGGGCGATGGTTCCAACGGCGTGAACCCCTTTGACAAAGTGGCGTGGGCGCTGCACTTGGGCAAGCACGGCGCGACGGGTGCGAAGTGGACTTTTTATGGTGCCCTGTACACCCTGGCTGTGACCGTAGGCGGTATCGGGATGATCCGGCGCTATGGGCACAACCGGTATCAAGTCGTGCGCACGTTGGTGGTGATCTTCGTGCAGGCCACGCTGGCGTTTAGCGTGCCCATTATCATGAAAATTGCGGGGCACCCAGAGCACTACTTTAGCTATTTTTGGCCGCTCAAGATGTACTACTTTGAGCCGGGATTTATCAGGAATAATCCGGTTCCGTTTGTGTTGTGGAGCATGGTGGGGTCGTTGGTGTTGGTGCCGCTGATGGCGGTGTTTGTTGGCTAGACC
>JANNCG010001044.1:0-2212 GCA_031386385.1 Myxococcales bacterium | reverse complement strand
CAAGATCTAAACCCCGACTGGCCGGCACACGTGCGCTCGACGCTCGCTAACATCGCGCGGAGGTTGCACGATGCACAAAATCAATAGCTTGGTTGCAGAGCGTGCCATCGAAGCGCATTCCAATCCCGACCATGGCCTCTGTGAGAGCGTCCGCTTCGATGGCACGCTCTGCAACCAAGCTATTGATTTTGTGCATCGTGCAACCTCCGCGCGATGTTAGCGAGCGTCGAGCGCACGTGTGCCGGCCAGTCGGGGTTTAGATCTTGGATGGCAAGCCAAGGCTGAATCGCCGCCAGCTCCTCAACGCTCGGAGCCAGAGCGAGACAATCCGCTAGGTCGCGACCTCGATCACAGACTGCAAACAGTTTGCTTCGAATGAGATCAAGGCGGCCAAGCGAGCGCAACGTAAGCACAGTGCCAGAATAGCATGGCTGAAGTCGGGCTTCCCACCCCGAAGGCAGAACCTCGACCAAAGACGCTGGGCCATTGTTTAACCAGTCACGGTCGAGGTCACTTCGCTCGATGGTGCGTTGCTGTTCAGCGAACTCCCTCGCTGCCGTCACGATCGCCTCAGGCAATAACGGATAAATAATGTCACAGTCCTCTGTGGCTCTATGCACAATTCCGAGTAGGTTGAGCGCGGCCCCACCAATCACGACAGCCTCGAGCGACAACCCGCGTGCTGCCAGAAATGTATCGAACTGCTCAAGCGTCCTGCGTGTGTCCACTCAGAAAAGTATAGCGAGCCGTTGTATCAAACCGAAACATTTGTCTGCGTCTCGCGGGATTGTGCAGCGCGAAAAGTGCTCGGACACGCCGTGTCCGAGATTGGGACTCGGCGAGTCTTAACGGGATTTGCCTGAGAATTTGCGAATTTTTCGAGTTGGCGCACGGGACGAAGAGGGCGCCGACGAAGATTTCGCGATTTTCGTTTTGGCGGATTTAGCACGCTTCGAAGGATTGCTGGCTTCGCTCTCTTTGCTCCCTTTGCTCCCTTTGCTCACAGCCCGCGTCGCGACAAGCACACGCCCCACGGCGACCGCTTGATCCGCGCGAAACGGACCCACCGTAATCATCGCGTCGTGCTCGCTCACCTTCACCTCGGACAGCTCGCTCTCAACGAGCGACTCATTGATCGACAGAGCCGTTCCGGTGAGCTCGTCTGCTTTGCGCGGTTGCGCGCGCGATTTTTCAACCACCAGCGCCCGAAGCTCATCCGTGGTGATCGCTGCCAAATCTAAGAGCACCGTTTTTTTCGCTCGCGAGAGCTTAAACCGAAGTGCTTCGAGATCAATGGGCGCAGGAGGCTCTTTTGCGACCCACTCACGCCCCGCTTTTTTCGCGCTCTCACGCTCGGCGGCATCGCGCCAAGCGAGCGCGAGATCAATCTTGGTGAAGCCATAGCGAAGCTCTTCTTCTGGCGATGCCACTTGCGCCACCCGTACGTTGCGACGGGCCACACGGGGATGCTCGCCAGTGTGCTTGTCGAGCCACGAGTCTGCGGTCGAAGCCTCGTCGTCGAGCAGGTATAGCTTCTTCATGAGCACCGAGCCCACAAGCTCCCAGTACTGATCTTCGCCGCGTGTTTTTTCGCGTCGCGCTGTCACCATCTGTTTGAGCAACGACGCGTACTCAACGCGCGCAGAGCGAACATCGCGCTGAAGCGTGGTCAGTGAAGGTGGTGGCGTGGGCGATTTTTTGCTCTTGGTTGCAGGGGTTGTTTTGCTGCGTGTCATGGTATTTGTAGCGCGGATGATAGCGAGCGGGAGTGTTTTGCAAATCGCAAAGTGGGCGTCACGCACCGCGAAATCATTCGTCCCGGTTTGCGTTGTAGGTAGCGCTGTGGTTGGATTGAGTGAGGAGCCAAGAATTATGCGCGCCGCTCATCCGCTGCCAGTGCCCGCCACCGAAGCCGTTCACTACCCCGAGACAGACGAGATGGCAGAGAGCACACTGCAACGATTGATCGCTGAGTTTTTGCGCCCGTTGTTGCAGCGATTTTTGCAACAAGTGTGGGATCAGTCCATCGCTTCTGCGAGTGAATATACAGAGCTTCGCATGAACGGACCGTTCTTCACCGGGGCGGATCAGTTCTGGTACTTCGAGAAGGACAACAACCGAGCACAGGTGTCGCCGGACGTGTATGTGAGGCCTGCGCAGAGGCCCACACAGACGCCGAGCTCATGGTTTATGTGGAAGCTCGACACCCCGC
>JANNCG010000775.1:0-6223 GCA_031386385.1 Myxococcales bacterium | reverse complement strand
GTTGACCCACGCGGCGATCTTGGCGCGAAGCTCTTCTTCGTTAACGCCTTTATAGGGAGCGGCGCTCTTGCGCGCGAGGGTGTCGACGTCCAACACGCCAAACTTATACTGCAGCAGCCAGCCGGCTAGACGCAGCAGATCACTCGCGGGAGCCTCTTTGTTTCGCACCTGCCAGCGGACCCAGTGGGTCGCGCTGTTGACCTTCAAGAGTGTCTTGTCCATGTCAAAAAAAGCAGCAGTTTGCATCCAGCGTTCGCGCCTCAGCGCCCCTCTAGCCATTGCTCAAAAATATTGCTGATCGCGTGCAAAAACACCGCAGCTCCGATCCCGCCGCGCTTCACGCGCAGCAGCCCAAACAACACCCCCGGAAAAAACACCGCCGCGCGCTGAATCGTCACCTCAACTGTCACGTGCGTGACCGCAAACAGGACCGAAGTCAAAACGATCGAGACGGCCATGAGCTTGAGCGACTTACGCGCTACGTCATCGCGGTGCACGCCTAGCGCATCAGCGATACGCGTCTGCAAATATCCGCGAAAGTACAGCTCTTCTGTGAGCGCGACGGCAAACACCGTGGTGGCGATCTCGCCAATGTGCGCCCGATCAAGCGCGAAGTTGCGCGTCAGTGGTGCGCGGTTAATCATCGGCCAGAAGTATGCGTAGATGGGTAAGATCACCGCAGCGCAGAGAGCCGCAACAGCGAGCTCTTTAAGCGCCGTGGGGGTCTCGGCTACCAGCGCTCGAATCAGCGACCGCGAGTCACCTCTTTTGCCCGGAAACACCCCGCCCAACGCGATCCCATAGCGAAAGGTGTCGTCGTCGTCGCGACGCACCGACACAAGCGCGCCGAGCAAAAACAGCGCGCCAATGAGGTCACTGAGACCGAAGGCTTTGAGCGTGGGCCGTGAGAGAGCAAACACCAGCCCGTTGACGACAGCGAATGAGATGAGGATATCGCGCCACGCGCGTCGGCGCTCAGGGTCCACTGTCAGGCTTCATCGGGCTGCAAAAATCCAATGCAAAATGAGCGATCAGTTGCTCAACGAGTCGCTGCTGCGCACGTTGACTGCTGGGCTCTCAGCCGCTTGCTTCTCTGCTTCTTGCTTCAGGACACGCTCAACCTCGGCGTCCATCTTGCCCGTGAGCATCAGCTCAAACATCTTGAAGTCAGCTTGCAGTGACCACATCGGGTAGGTGAAGGTGGCGGGGCGGTTTTTTTCGATGAAAAAGTGCGAGACCCAAGCGAAGCCGTAGCCTGCGAGCAGCGCGCGTGGGATCCAGCGAAGCTTGCGGGTGAAGGCAAACGCAGCAAGGGAGCCGAGCGCGAGGCTGGTCCCAACAAAATGCATCGTGCGCGTTGCAGGCTTACTGTGCTGAAGCACGTAGTAGGGCCAAAACTCTTCGAATGTTTGATAGCGGTCGCTGTCGTTGGTGCTCATGTTTGCGTAGACGTAATTGTACCCGAACCCTCACCGTGTTGAACTGAAAAACCAGAGCGTCTCACACAATCGTTGGAGGCTTTCTTGACCGCAGATTTTCACCGCGCTACAGCTGCAAAGTGATCGGTCCAGAGGTCAAAGAGCAGATTCGGTCGCGGATTGAGATCGCGGATCTGGTCGCGGGGTACCTCCCCTTGCGCCGGGCCGGGACGAGCATGTTGGCTCGGTGCCCCTTTCACGACGAAAAATCCGCGAGCTTTCATGTCTCCCGAAGCAAGGGGGTCTTCTACTGCTTCGGGTGCAAAGCGTCTGGGGACATCTTTGACTTTGTGCAGCGGATCGAGGGGGTTACCTTTCCCGAAGCGATCCGGATGTTGGGTGAGCGAGCGGGTGTTGAGGTCGTCAGTGAGGTCCGTGATCCGCAGAAGATCGCTGAAGAGCGGCGGGCGAAAGACCTGGGCGAGCGACTGTTGCACGCGTGTGAGCTGGCCGCAGTTTTCTTTGAAGAGCGGCTTGCAACAGGTGACCGCAGCGAGATGGCGCGTGAGGCGATTGAGGCGCGCAACATCACGATGGACTGCGCGAAGCAGTTTAGGCTGGGGTATGCGCCCGCAGAGTGGGGCGGCCTCGCGGAGCACTTTCGAGCGCACAAGGTCAGCCCCAGTGACGCTGAGATGGCGGGCTTGCTGCAGCCGAGGCACTCCGGGGGGATGTTTGATCGGTTTCGGCATCGTTTGATGTTTCCGATCTATGACCGGCAGAACCGGGTGGTTGGCTTTTCGGGACGAATTCTGCCTGTGACCGAGGACATGGAAGAGGGAATCGTCCCTGAAAATCCAGGCAAGTACATCAACTCGCCCGAGACCCCGATATATAAAAAATCGGACCTGCTCTACGGCCTGCAGGTCGCCCGCCACGCGATGGTCAAAAATGCAGACGCTATATTAGTTGAAGGCAACTTTGATGTGGTCGCGATGCATCAGCACGGGTTCACCAACACCGTGTGCCCTTTGGGGACCTCTTTTACCGAGCATCAAGCGAAGTTGCTCAGGCGTTTTGCTGAGACTGTGACCATTCTGTTTGACGCGGATGACGCAGGACAAAAGGCCGTGAAGGCCTCGCACATCGCTTGTGTGCGCGCGGGGTTGATGGCGCGTGTGCTCACCATCCCTCGGGACAAGGCGAAGGATCCAGATGAGTTGTTGCGGATCGAGGGTGGCGGAGACTTTCTGCGTGAGGCACTTGGATCTGCAAAAAGCCTCGTTGAGTGGCTCATTGACTATAGCGCGGCGTTTGCTGGAGACACCGTTCCCGAGCGGGTCGCGGCGTTTATGCCCGTGGCAGAGATTCTCGCTGAGGTGCGCGAGCCAACCGAACAGGCGAACTATATCGAGCACGCAGCCAGGGCTTTTGTGTTTAGCGATCGCGCGATGATTGAGCGAGCGGTGGCCGCGGTTCGGCCCAAAGAGCTTGCGGCTCCGCTTCGAGCGCGGCCGAGCGCGGGTCCAGGGACGGTGGAAGCCGCTGAAAATCCTTCGGCAAACAAGACTTACGCAAACCAGAGTCATGCAAACAAGACACCAACGAGCGGTCGAGAACCCTCAAATCGCGACGCCATTGTCCGGCGAGCGGGCTCTGAGCTGGCCGTGAGGGATGAGCCATTTCGCAAAAGTACTGAAAAAACAGCGGAAAACTCGGAGCCACGAGGCACCACCCCCAGCGCCGCAACCCTGATCTCAAAAACGACAGCCGACGCGCTCGATGCCCTCTTGAGGTATCCAGAGCTGCTTGTCATGGCCGAAGTGGACGAGCTCCTCTCACGAATAAGTTCAACTTTTGCGCGTCCTTTGCTTGAAAGTGCGCGCAGTCAGTGGCAAACCTCCGGGTCCCTCAACGGTTCAGCGCTTTTAGGACTCTGTCCTAGCGATCGCGCTCGAACGTGGTTGGGTGAACGATTGATTGATCTCTCAGAGCCCGAACCAACCGCCATGGAGATAGCAAGAAAGACAGTGCAGGACTGTGTCCATCGGTTGAAAGAGCTGCATGCAAAAGAGAACGCGCGGCGACTGCGCAAAGAGTCGGCGAGAGCAGAAGTAGTTGGCGACCGCGATCGTGCGGTAGCCTTGCAATTTGAATCAAAACAATTATTGGTTGGCGAACGTTTCGGACGCGAAACGGCAGCAAATATTAAGCGGAGTGCAGGATGACGCGAACTGGTTCGTCTGAGAAGAACAACGGTCCTAAAGACAGCAAGAGCGAGTTGAAAAAGGGCGCAGCAGGCAAAGGTGCCGCCCCGACTTCGACGCCCACAGCCAAGGGTGCAGCTGGCGCTAAAGGTGCTGCAACTGCAGCAAAAGGCGCAGCAGTTGCATCGGGCAAGGGTGCAACACCCGCAGCTAAAGGGGCCGTCGCTCCGAGTGGCAAAGGTGCAGCCCCAAGTGGCAAGGGTAGCTCCTCGACTTCCGGTGCACACAAAGCTCATGGGGCACAGTCCCCACGTGGACGTGATCGCAAAGAGGTTCAACAGTTGATCGAGCTCGGCAAGAGCAAGGGCGGTCAGCTCACCTACGACGAGATCCACGACGCGCTTCCGCAGGACGCATCGGGTTCGGCCGAGCAAATCGACGAGCTGATGGGGATTCTCAACGACGAAGAGATCGCCGTTGTGGACAACGAAGCGGTCAAAGTGGCGCCCAAGCGTGCGGCTGAGAATGACCAAGAGAAGCGTGTGGTCCCTGCGCCCGAAGAGGCCGAGGATGACTTCAACGACTCCTATGCGTCCAAGAGCAATGACCCTGTCCGCATGTACTTGCGCAAGATGGGCTCTGTCTCGCTTTTGACTCGCGAGGGCGAAGTCGAGATCGCCAAGCGAATCGAAGACGGCGAGAACATGGTGCTCGACTCCATTTTGAAGAGCCCCATCGCGGTCCAAGAGATCCTGAAGCTCAACGAGAAGGTTCAGGGCAACAAGATCCGTCTGAAAGATGTCGTTAAGGACACCGATGACGAAGAGGGCTACAACGAAGAAGAGGTCAAGCGCCGCATTCTTCGCCTGACAGATCAAGTTCGCGAGCTGTGGGACGAAAAATCCACGGTCGAGCTTGAGCTTGAAGAGAATAAGAAGCTCACGGACAACAAGCGCCGCACCCTGGCCCTCAAGATCGCCGAGATCGACATTGGGATCCGTGACGCGCTCATCGGTCTGCGTCTGAACAAGAAGCAAATCGAGAGTGTTGTCTCGGTTCTCAAGAAGCTCATCGATCAGCTTGAGCGCGCAGAGGCCCCCATCAACGAGGCCGCCAAGCGCTTAAACGTCGACGCCAAAGAGCTGAAGAAGCAGATCAAGGCGTTTGAGACCGCAGACGCAAAGACCCGTCAAAAAGCAGCGAAAGCGTTCGGGACGACCATCGAAGAGCTCACCACGCTAAGTGATGCGGCTCGCTCGTCAGCGCTGAAGGTTCGCACGCTTGAAGAAAAAGCGCGTGAGCACGGTGTCAGCGTTGAAGAGCTTCGTGTGACCTATCGCGAGATTCGCGAGGGTGAGCGGATGGCCGAGCGCGCGAAGGCTGAGCTGGTCGAGGCAAACCTTCGCTTGGTGGTCTCTATCGCGAAGAAGTACACCAACCGAGGTCTGCAGTTCTTGGACTTGATTCAAGAGGGCAACATCGGCTTGATGAAGGCCGTGGACAAGTTTGAGTACCGTCGCGGATACAAGTTCAGCACGTACGCTACCTGGTGGATTCGTCAGGCGATTACCAGGGCAATCGCAGATCAGGCGCGCACGATTCGTATTCCGGTGCACATGATCGAGACGATCAATAAGCTCATCCGTACCTCACGGTATCTGGTGCAAGAGTTTGGTCGCGAGCCCACACCTGAAGAGATCGCCGAGAAGATGGAGCTTCCGCTCGACAAGGTCCGCAAGGTCTTGAAGATCGCGAAAGAGCCAATTTCTCTCGAGACCCCTATCGGCGAAGAAGAAGACTCACACTTGGGTGACTTTATCGAAGACAAGAGCGTGGTGTCTCCGTCCGATGCTGTGATTAACAGCAATTTGGCAGAACAAATGCGCAAGGTCTTGAAGACGCTGACCTGGCGTGAAGAGAAGGTCCTCCGGATGCGCTTCGGTATTGGCGAGAAGAGCGATCACACGCTTGAAGAGGTCGGTCAGGGTTTTGAAGTGACCCGCGAGCGTATCCGCCAGATCGAGGCAAAGGCGCTCCGTAAGCTGCGTCACCCATCACGTAGCAAACAGCTCAAGAGCTTTATCGAGACCTAGCCAGCGGAGGCGCGGGAGGGCGTTGCTGAAGTCGCGGCTTTCGCTCAATTAGCCGAGCAGGCTGGGCGCAAATAGCGGCCCGCCGACGATGCTGTTCTCGGTTGGCTGCCAAACAGCCACTCCGCAGGACAACTTGCAGGCCATCCCGTGGTGAACGGTTCCGAGCCAGGCCTCGCTCCCGCAACCCTCGCCTATGTGCAGGCACCGCTCGCCGAGATGTGCAATCGCCGCTGACAGGCACACCGCAGAATCTCCGATCGCCATATTGGGTGCGTACAGTGGGAGCATTGCGCTATCCGGTTCGCAACTTGGGCCGCCGTCTACTTGGGCGACTCCACCGTCTGGCACCGCGTCGGGGCCGGCGTCGGGCCGGACCGTAATGCCGCATCCCGCGAGTGGCGTGAGCAACGCCAGGGCCCTGAGTACGGTGTGAAATCGATTGCTTGGAAGCGAGCTGCTGTGGATCGTTGTGGGCATTGATGCGACCCACCAAGCAATTCGGAGG
>JANNCG010000759.1:0-1898 GCA_031386385.1 Myxococcales bacterium | reverse complement strand
CATCAAGGACATCGCTATCGAGCAGGGTTGTCGGGATATCAACAGTAGACCCATCGCTCGGACCGACGGCGGTCTGCCGCGATGGAATGGTGCATCCCAACAACGCAGCGCTAACGACCGCGAGAACTCTTGGCTTCGAAGGACAATGCATTGAATGTGCAAGAGGCTACCAACGCCGTCTGCCTTGTGACCTCAACATTTGTTTGTGCGTGCTGAATATTCGGTCAATCAACACCGTTGTGCTTGATCACGCTTGCTGTGTCGCACATCGCAGACGTCGCCTCTACCCAACGGGCTACCCATTCAGAGCGGTCTCACAGCGAACCCTTTAAGTTGTGTTGCAACGACTGGAATGTTGGTGCAAATCCAAAGTTGGTACCTGCGCGAGAAGAGAATTGTTGAGTCCTTCCGCGCACCGGGCTTACCGCAAACCACATAGAGAAATCTCTATATTGACTGACACCGAAGCTCTGTAGACTCCGAAAATGATCACTCGATTGCCGCTTCAAGCAGCGACTGCGCTGACAGTCATTTCGTTAGCTTTTTCACTCACAGGCTTTGCTCAAACAGCGCCATCTCCTCCCATCTCTGGCGCGCAGTTGGTCGCGCGCCGGACGTTGTTAGAGAGAGCGCAGGCGGCTTCTCGTGCGCGAGATTACGCCCAAGCACTAAGCCTGGCGCAGCAAGCGGGAAACATCGAGATGACTCCATCGCTGCGGATGTTTCTCGCGCAACAGCAGCAAGAGCTTGGGCATCACGCGGACGCCATGGAGAGCGCTGAGTATTGTGTGCGCGAAGCGACTCACAATCAAGCCCTTGAGCGCCGCGAGATCATTCTCGGTGAGTGTCGACGGCTCTCAGCGGTCAGTCAACGGCAGGTGGTGTTGGTGACGATCACGGTGTCGCCGCGGCACCATCAGAGCCTCGCGATCCGAGTGGGTACGCGTGCGGTGCGGGAGAGTGAATATAATATACCTATTGTTCTTGATCCTGGACGGTACGAAATTGTAGCCACCTCGCCGGGCCAACCCATTCACGAAGAGATCGCAGTTGGGGCGCCTGGGACGACGATCACAGTCAACATTCCCTCGCGGTTCGAAGTGAGCCAACCGCAGGTCACCAACCCGGTGACGACGGCCGTCACAGGTGTAGAAACTGGGACAACCAACACCTCAGTGAACAACCATCAAAACGGCCCAATCGCAACAAATACTCCGCTCGTTCAACCTGGTATCGTGCACCCAGCACCCGGACTCCTTGCACGTGTCGGCGCGGGGCCGTGGGTGCTCATTGGCACAGGGGTCGCGGGTTTTGTTACAGCTGGAGCATTTTTTGTGCTTCGCAATGGGCAGTTCAGCACGTGTCGTCCGGTCGGCGAAATGATTGTGTGCGACACAGACGAAGCTGCAAGACAGTGGATGTCTGGCGCTGCTGGATCCCCCGATCCGTACACGTTTAACACGCTCACAAACGTCTCACTCGCGGTGGGCGGTGTGGCGCTTCTTGGCGGAGCGATCTGGTTTGCTGTCAACGCAGCTCGCTCGCCCGAGCGATCCACGGTGACGGTGGAAACAGCGCAACGAGCGCAACGAGCGCAACGAGCGCCCGCACGGATGAGTTGGGGCACTCCATCACTTACCGCAACATCGTTTGGATTCAGCTTCGGAGCTACACTTTGATTCACCATCATACTAGCCGTTTCGGCTCGATTGTGGCGCACCGACGTGGCGCCATTCATTGTGCGTTGATCGTGGGGCTGCTCGCGATTGCTGGGTGCTCAGTCCCAGCGCGGAGCACTGCAGTGGGTCCGCGCCCAGATGTCCCAGAAGACTCCATCTCACAGGATCGTCCTAACGCGCTGGACTCTGCCGCTGACGTGTCAGAAATTGACGCGGTGG
>JANNCG010000729.1:0-5545 GCA_031386385.1 Myxococcales bacterium | reverse complement strand
AGCCTTCACTGTCCGCACTTGAGACGCTTCGGGGGTCTGCGCCAGATGTGCAAGTGATTGTTGGCGACGGACTCTCTCCCAACGCCATCACCGTCAATGGAACCCAAATGCTCACAGCTCTTAAAGAGTCTCTCGCCGGCGCAGGACTGCGCACAGGGACGGGCGTGTACGTCAAGTTTGCACGGATTGGTGTGGCCGACGAAATCGGTGTGCTCGTCGCAGCACGCGCGACGGTGATTCTCGTTGGCGAACGCCCAGGACTTGGCACTGGTGATTCGCTCTCGGTGTATCTCGCGATCAACCCTAAGCTCGACCAGGACAACGCCGAAAAAAACTGCATCTCCAACGTGCGTCCCATCGGGATCGCGCCACACGAAGCCGCCGGGCAGTCCGTCACGATCTTGCAGCGCGGTTTTGAACGGGGTGTTGGCGGCGTCGCGCTTGGCGTAGGATGGGGAAGACAGTGAGCGCTGAGAAGTTGTTATCGAAAGTAAAGCTCAAGCGCGTTGGCGCGAAGATCTTGAGCGCGCGGCGATTGCCCGACGCAGACCCGCGCTTGTGCGAAGCTCTGGGACTCCCGGCGCATATTGTGAGCGATCTGAGCGGAAAAACACAGGGTCGTTCGTTGGGGCTGATCACCGCTGATCAAGACGACACATTGTATGCAGCGCTCGACTATGCGACCAAAGTGGCCAGCGTCTCGGTGATCTACGCGCGCTCGTTTTATGCCGGAAGCGCGCACGCCTCGGGCCCCCACTCGGGTGAGGTGTTGGGTGTCGTCGCGGGAGATGAGCCTGAGAGCGTTGAGCACGCGATCGACGCGATCAACGTCGCGCTTGAGTCGATGTACGCGTTTTATGCCGTCGGCGATACGGGAGTAACGTACTTCGCGACGGTGATCTCAAGCCTTGGCCGCTACCTCTCAGCGCAGTCCGGTGTCGCCGTTGGAGAGCCGCTCGCGTACTTGATCGCGCCGCCCATTGAGGCGATGGTCGGGATTGACGCCGCGCTCAAATCAGCTGACGTTTCGCTGGTAAAATTCTTCGGTCCACCCACTGAGACAAACTTCGCGGGGGCTTATCTCACCGGGACGCTCGATGCGGTAGAAGCCGCGGCGGATGCGTTTGCGAAGGCCGTGATACACGTGGCGCTCAACCCGGTAGAGAAGCCTAGAAGGTAGTTACCGTCTTGTCAGAACAGCACGCGCTGAAACGAACACTCACGCCTGTGCACCTGTGGGCGCTCGCGGTCGGGATGGTCATCTCTGGCGACTATTTCGGGTGGAACTACGGTCTCGCCCACGGCGGTCCCGTCGGGATGATCATCGCCACACTGGTGGTCACGGTCTTATACGTGTGCTTTATTTTTAGCTACACCGAGCTGTCCGCAGCGATCCCGCAGAGCGGCGGTCCGTCGGCGTTTGCTAAGCGCGCGTTTGGCCCTTGGGGCGCTTATTTTGCAGGCGCATCCACACTGCTAGAGTTTTTTTTCGCCCCTCCTGCGATCGCCAAAGCGGTGGGTGCGTATGTGCATTTTCGAGTCCCGTGGTTGGCGGTTAACCACGTGGCGGTGGGTGCGTTTGTGGTCTTCGGGTTGATCAACGCGTGGGGTGTGTCTATCGCTGCGACGTTTGAGTTGGTGGTGACCGCGCTCGCGACGTTTGAGCTGGGGTTGTTCTTTTTTCTCACCGCGCCGCACGTGTCTGTTGATCGACTGCTCGCCGCGCCGATGCTTCCACACGGAGTGCGAGGGATCTTCGCGGCGTTGCCATTTGCTATCTGGTTTTATCTCGGGCTTGAGGGCGTGGCGATGAGCGTCGAGGAGCTGGTGAACCCTAAGAGAGATATTCCACGGGGATATTTGGCGGGTATTTCGACGTTGGTAGTCCTCGCTCTTGGGACGCTCATTTGCACCAGCGGAGTGATCCCATGGCAGCAGTTGGTGCAGGACGACTCGCCATTGCCGCGGGCACTCTCGGTGGTGTTATCGCCGGGACATCCCATGACGCACTTGATGGTGTACCTCGGCTTGCTCGGGCTGCTGGCGTCGTTTCACGGGATCGTGATGGGCTGTTCGCGGCAGCTGTTTGCGCTTGGCCGAGATGGGTTGCTGCCCAAACGATTGGGCACTGTGCACTCAAAACTGCGCACTCCCGTGTGGGCCATCGTGCTCACGGTCACTGTTGGAATCATCGCGACGTTGTCGGGCAAGACCGACGCGTTGATCACACTCTCGGTCTTGGGTGCTCTGGGCGTGTACATGATCTCGATGGCGTCGGTGCTGCGTTTGCGTGCAAAAGAGCCCGACATGGAGCGCCCGTTTCGCGCCCCAGGTCACCCGTGGATGCCCATTGTGGCACTCGTGTTAAGCGCGGTTTCGTTTGTCTCAGTGGGCGTGAGCTCGCCGTCGATTGTGCGGTGGTATGTGGGCGTGATTGCCTTTGGTGCGGTCGTGTTTGCGCTCGTGCAACGCAGACGAGCGAGTCTCACTGCGACAAGCACGGGTGGGTCGTAAGGCTAGCGATCGAAGCCTAAATCCTCGCGACGAATCTCCGAAACATCGGGGTTGATCACTCGTACTGCGACCCAGGGACTTGATTGATTGGGCGCGAAGGCTGCGGTCTCACACCGAAATCCACCAGTAAACGATCAAGCGATTCGATAGTCGCCTTCCCCCTATTTTGGTACCCTTCAACCCACAAATGAAACCTGGCGAAATAGCTGCGGGTCGCTATCGAATTCTCGGACAAGTCGGCGAAGGAGGAATGGGTACAATCTTTCGCGCCGAAGATCTGCAGAACTCGGGCACCGTCGCTTTCAAGGTCATGCTCGGTGCAGATCCCGCGCTCATCGGGCGGTTTCTCATCGAAGCACGAACGCTCTCGTCTCTCGAGCATCCGACGATCGTTGGCTATGTTGGACACGGACAACTCGGAGACGGACAACCGTATCTTGCGATGCGCTGGCTTGATGGCAAAGACCTCTCGAAGGTCCTTCGAAGCAGAACGCTCGCGGTCGCAGAATCCCTGTCAATTATCAAGCGAATCGCGCTCGGTCTCGCCTACGCACACGCGCGCGGGATCATTCACCGCGACCTCAAACCCGCTAACATTGTGCTCGTTGGAGACCTCGCCACGCAGGCCACGTTGGTGGATTTTGGAGTCGCGCGAGCAAAAGACATAACCCGCGGATTGACGCGCACTGGGGCCATCATCGGGACCGTTGGGTACATGGCGCCTGAGCAACTGCACGGGCTGCGAACCATTGACGGGCGCGCAGATATTTTTGCGCTGGGATGTGTCGCGTTTGAGTGCCTCACGGGCCGTCCCGCGTATGTGGGCGACAACTTTGCCGCGGTCCTGGCGGGTCTGCTGCTCGGCGAGACGCCGCATATTCGAGAGGTGAATCCCTCGTTATCGCAAGAGCTTGATGCGTTTGTGGCAAAGCTGATGCACCACGATCCAGCGCAGCGGTTTGCCACTGGCGCGGAGGTGCTTGCGGCGATAGAAGCGCTCGCGGCCCAGCCGGAATCGCTCGCTGCGACGATGGCGGCGACACAGCCCATCCGCGCGAGCTCGCAGCAAGAACGTGCGCCAATGCCGGTGGTATTTTTGTGCGCTCCAGACGTTGCGGACGCAAATCCAGAGCACGCAACGCGCACGGTGAACGCGGTCGCCGAGTCGTGGGGCGGGACGTGTACCGTGCTCGAAGGCGCAGGGTTTTTGCTGGCTTTTTCGCAGTCGAATATGCTCAGCGATAAGCTCAACCGAGCCGCGCACGCAGCGCTGGAGTTGCAGGGAAGATTTCCGGAGTGGGAGATTCAAATCTCGCTATCGCTGACAGAGTCTGGTGAGCGACTCTCGACTGCGCACCATAGCTCCGGGAGTGAGAGGTCACACACTGCCAAGTCGAGCCCCTCTTCGAGCGATGCAATCAGAGGCGTGCTCATCGATCACGCCACCGAGAGCCTCTTGGCTGCAAACTTCATTGTCGAGCGTGTTGACGCTCAGTCGATCCTCACTGGCTACGCGCCAAACCTCGATGAGTCACGAAAGATTTTGGGTCGCTTATCTCCCTGCGTCGGTCGCGACAAAGAGCTTCGGTTGCTCGAAGGCACACTCGATGAGTGCATCGATGAGTGCTCCTCACGAATGGTTCTTCTGATCGCCCCTCCGGGAGTGGGAAAGTCTCGACTCCGTCGCGAGTTTATTGCGCGACTCGCAGCCAGAACAGAGATCAAACGAGTCTTTGCCAAGGGTGATGTTGCGAGCAAAAATACACCATTTTCGATTCTTCGACAGTGCATCACGAGCGTCCATGGGAGCGTGACCGGGACGCCCGCAGAACAGTGGGACCACTTGCGGCAAACCGCGCTGCCGGTGATGGAGCTTGGCGGCGCCAGTGGTGCTAGCGGTGCGCGGGATGCCATTGAGGCACTTGAATATTTGGCCGAGCTGGCGTCTTGTCCCAACCCCGAGCCGAGCGAAAATTACAGCGCAGCGCGCGGCGACGCAAGAGCGGTGCGCCAGCGGCTCACTCTCGCTTTCGACCGATGGCTGCAGGGGCTATGCGCAGCTGGTGCCTGCGTGACTGTCATTGAAGACCTTCACTGGGCCGACTCATGGAGCGTGAGCATCTTGTTGTCAGTCTGGCAGTCGAAGACCGATCGACCTCTGCAGGTGGTGATGACAACTTGGCCAGAGGTGGAGTCGCTGTTTCCCGCTGTATTTGCGGCAAAAAATTCGACGATCGTCAAGCTTGAGCCGCTGGGGAAGCGCTCTGCGGAGCGCGTCGCCAAGCAGCTTCTGCCGCAAGAAACATCACCAGAGACACTTGCTCGCATCGTTGAACTCTCTGGCGGCAATCCATTTTTGCTCGAAGAGATCGTTCGTCACGTCGGAACAGGGCACACCCTCTCCACCCTTCCGTCCTCCGCGATCGCGATCGTGCAAACGCGCTTGCAGGCTCTGCCCACGAGTGCACGAAAGGTGCTGCGACTTGCGAGCGTCTTTGGTGAGGCATTTTCACAGAAAGCGCTCGTGGACATGTCACTCGCCGATGGCGCGGAGACAAGCGACACCGATAACGACCTCGAAAAACTCCGTGAGGAAGAGCTGCTTTTGTCTCCCTCGGATAATACCGACGCGACGGGGCGCCTAGCGCAGTGGACTTTTCGCCATTCGCTGATTCGGCAAGCGTCGTACGAGATGCTCACGGAGGGCGATCGTCTCGCAGCCCACCACGCCGCCGCCGAGTGGCTCGTGCAGCAGGATCCGCAAGTTGCCACTGAAATTGCAGCTCAATACGAACAGGCAAACGCGCTGCCGCAGATGGCAGAGTGGTACTTCAAGGCGATGTGGACGCTTGAGCAGATGATGGAATTTGAGACGATCGAGAAGTTAGCTGCGAAGGTTCAGCGACCCGGTGTCCCGTCCCAACTCAGGGCGAACGCGATTTTTCTCATGCTTCACCCCGCGGCGCTGCGGTTTAGGTTTGAACGGCTGCCGGAGATCGAGGCCGCGTTTAACGACTGTGGTGTCGAAAAG